>NZ_JACARK010000246.1:7397-12581 GCF_013386655.1 Pseudomonas sp. K5002
CCCCCCCCCCCCCCGCTCCCACATTTTGATCTTGGCTCTCACACAGAATCACCGAACTCTTTAGGAATTTGCCATGAGCTTTATCACTGAAATCAAAACCTTCGCCGCGCTGGGCAGCGGTGTCATCGGCAGCGGCTGGGTATCCCGCGCCCTGGCCCACGGCCTGGACGTGGTGGCCTGGGACCCTGCACCTGGCGCCGAAGCCGCCCTGCGCAAACGTGTCGCGAATGCTTGGGGCGCCCTGGAAAAACAAGGCCTTGCACCGGGTGCCTCGCAAGATCGCCTGCGCTTTGTGGCCACCATTGAAGAGTGCGTGAAAGACGCTGACTTCATCCAGGAAAGCGCCCCGGAACGCCTGGAATTGAAGCTGGAGTTACACAGCAAAATCAGCGCGGCGGCCAAGCCGAATGCGTTGATTGGTTCGAGTACTTCGGGGTTGTTGCCGAGCGAGTTTTATGAAGGCTCCACGCACCCGGAACGTTGCGTGGTGGGGCATCCGTTCAACCCGGTTTACCTGTTGCCGCTGGTGGAAGTGGTAGGCGGCAAAAACACTGCGCCGGAAGCGATTCAGGCAGCAATCAAGGTGTACGAATCCCTCGGCATGCGCCCTTTGCATGTGCGTAAGGAAGTGCCCGGTTTTATCGCTGACCGGCTGCTGGAAGCCCTGTGGCGTGAGGCGTTGCACCTGGTGAACGATGGTGTGGCAACCACCGGCGAGATCGATGATGCGATTCGCTTTGGCGCCGGTTTGCGCTGGTCGTTCATGGGCACGTTCCTGACCTATACGCTGGCGGGCGGTGATGCCGGGATGCGGCATTTCATGGCGCAGTTCGGCCCGGCCTTGCAGCTGCCGTGGACCTATCTGCCGGCGCCGGAATTGACCGACAAATTGATTGACGACGTGGTGGACGGCACCAGCGATCAGTTGGGCAAACACAGCATTTCGGCGCTGGAGCGCTATCGTGATGATTGCCTGCTGGCGGTGCTGGAGGCGGTGAAGACCACCAAGGAAAAACACGGTATGACCTTCGCCGAATAAGCCCTGTAAAGATCGTTCCCACGCTCTGCGTGGGAATGCAGCCCAGGACGCTCTGCGTCCCAACGCGTGACGCAGAGCGTCACAGGAGGCGTTCCCACGCAGAGCGTGGGAACGATCACGTACCTACCGGGAACCGAACCATGCCCGCACTCACCACCTACACCACCAAAATCCTCCCCGAGTGGGTCGATTACAACGGCCACCTGCGCGATGCGTTCTACCTGCTGATCTTCAGCTATGCCACCGACGCACTGATGGACACCCTGGGCCTGGACAGCGAAAACCGCGAAGCCAGCGGCCACTCGCTGTTCACCCTGGAGTTGCACCTCAACTACCTGCACGAAGTGAAACTGGGCGCCGCCGTCGAGGTACACACCCAACTCATCGCCCACGACCGCAAGCGCCTGCACCTCTATCACAGCCTGCACCTGGTGGGCGACGAAAAGGAGCTGGCGGGCAACGAACAGATGCTGCTCCACGTCGACCTCGCCGGGCCGCACTCGGCGCCATTCAGTGAAGCGGTGCTGGGCAAGCTTGCCAGCATCAGCGCCGAACAAACCGACCTGCCGAAGCCCGCCCTGCTCGGCCGCGTGATTGGACTGCCACCCCAAAAATAAGGAATCGCCATGCAAACCGCCGCCGCTGTTGCCGACTTCCGTACTTACCCACTGATCAGTGACCTGGCCGATGTGCAGGTGCACGGCGATCACCTCAGTGTGCGATGGGCCGATGGGCGGGTCAGCCCGTTTCATCACCAGTGGCTGCGGGACAACTGCCCGTGCCCTGTTTGCGTCTACAGCGTGACCCGTGAACAGGTGCTGGAAATCGTCGATGTGGACGAACACCTCACGGCCCTCAGTGCGCGTATCGACCAGGGTCTGCTGACAGTGGAATGGAGTGGCGGCCATTGCAGCCAATACGACCCTGGCTGGCTGCGGGCGCACGCCTACGATGATGAATCACGCGCGGAGCGCCGGGCTGCCAAACCGAAATCCCTGCTGTGGGACCGTACGTTCGAGCTGCCCGTATTCGACTACGCAGCGCTGATGGAAGACCCGAAAGCCCTGCTGCAATGGCTGCTGGCCCTGCGTGACAGCGGCCTCACCCAAGTGCGCGGTGTGCCCACCGAACCTGGCTCGCTGGCGCTGATCGCCAAGCGCATTTCGTTCATCCGCGAGAGCAACTTCGGCGTGCTGTTCAACGTGCAGTCCAAGGCCGAAGCCGACAGCAACGCCTACACGGCATTCAACCTGCCGCTGCACAGTGATTTGCCGACGCGGGAGCTGCAACCCGGGCTGCAGTTCTTGCATTGCCTGGTGAACGACGCCGACGGGGGCGAGAGTATTTTTGTCGACGGTTTTGCGATTGCCCGGGCATTGCGGGACGAAGATCCGGAAGCCTTTCGCGCGTTGTGCGAGATCCCGGTGGAGTTTCGCAACAAGGACCGTCACAGCGACTATCGCCGGCTGGCGCCGATCATTGCTCTGGATGCCTTGGGTGAAGTCGCCGAGATTCGCATGGCCAACTTTCTGCGCGGGCCGTTTGAGGCGCCTGCAGAGCAGATGCCGTTGCTCTATCGCGCCTATCGCCGGTTTATTGCGATGACCCGGGAAGAGCGTTTTCGGCTGGTCAAACGTCTGAATCCGGGCGAGCTGTGGTGCTTTGATAATCGCCGGACCCTGCATGCGCGCAATGCGTTTGATCCGGCGTCCGGCGCGCGGCATTTCCAGGGCTGCTATATCGATCGGGATGAGTTGTTGTCGCGGATATTGGTGTTGCAGCGGTAGACCGAGGCGCGCCCTTCGCGAGCAAGCCCGCTCCCACAGTTGACCGAGTTCTCCTGAAAAAACGCGGTCAACTGTGGGAGCGGGCTTGCTCGCGAAGGGGCCAGCAGCTTCACCTCAAATTTCAGCTCAAAAAAAGCCCCGATCCAGCCGTGACAGGATCGGGGCAGAGTGCTTTGTGTGAGCGGCGCATCCCGAGGGTGACCAAACCTTCAAGCTGCTTGCTTGATGCCAGTGTGCACACTCCCCTGCCTTGCGAGTTAGCCGAAAACGACCTGTTCATAGGTGTGCCGGACATTCATGCATTCAGGCCTTGCCGACTCGGTGATGGCCTACCAGAATCGACTTCAATCCCCCGCTCCCCTAACAAGGATTAACGTCATGATGCACGCGGATTTGATTGACCAGGATGACCTGCTGGGCCAGCTGCGGTCGTTGGGTTTCGAGGTGTCCAGCGGCGCTACCGCCGAGCAGGCTTGCGAGTGTGCGGTGCGCGGCTTGAGCGCGGCGCGGGCCAAGGCGCTCAAGGGTATGGTTGAGCAGATGTACACCGGCAGCGCGACGATCTTGCCGGCGGTGAGGCAGGCGATCGACAAGCAGTTGTTGCCGGCTTTGGTGCAATTTCGGCAGAACTCTGGCGCCTGATATACCGCATTCGCGAGCAAGCCCGCTCCCACATTCGACCGCGTTCCTACTGAAAAAACGCGGTCAAGTGTGGGAGCGGGCTTGCTCGCGAATGCAGGCGACTCGGTCTAAAGCCTTACACTCGCGAAAGTCGACTCATTCCTGGCCTGGCTCAACGCCGACAACGGCCCGGACAACGGTGACAACACCAGCGCCTGCGGAATCGGCATCATCGCCACCTGCTGCGTGGTGTTGGAACCCACACGCTCATCCCGCGGCGGAATGCCGAAGTATTCGCGGTAGCACTTGGAGAAGTGCGGCGTGGAGACAAACCCGCACACCGACGCCACTTCGATGATCGACATCGGCGTTTGCTTGAGCAACTGCCGCGCACGGATCAGGCGCAACTTGAGGTAGTAGCGCGACGGCGAACAGTGCAGGTATTTCTGGAACAAGCGCTCCAGTTGACGCCGGGAAACCGCGACGTACACCGCCAGTTCATCGAGGTCGATCGGCTCTTCCAGGTTGGCCTCCATCAGCGCGACGATTTCCTGCAACTTCGGCTGGTTGGTGCCAAGCATGTGCTTGAGCGGCACGCGCTGGTGATCCTGTTCGTTGCGGATGCGCTCGTACACAAACATCTCGGAGATCGCCGCCGACAACTCACGGCCGTGGTCGCGGCTGATCAGGTGCAGCATCATGTCCAGCGGCGCGGTGCCGCCGGAGCTGGTGAAGCGGTTGCGGTCGAGGGTGAACAGGCGTGTGCTCATGGCCACGCGGGGAAAGGCTTCCTGCATCGACGCCAGGCATTCCCAGTGCACGCTGCAATCGAACCCGTCCAGCAGGCCGGCGCAGGCCAGGGCCCAGCTGCCGGTGCACACCGCGCCAAGGCGACGGGATTGGCGCGCCTGGCTTTGCAGCCACGACACATGCTCACGGGTCACGGTGCGCTGGATACCCACGCCGCCACAGACGATCACGGTGTCCAGGGCCGGAGCTTTGTGCATGGAAGCATCGGGGGTGATTTGCAGACCGTCGCTGGCCCACACCTGGTTTCCGTCCACACTCAACGTCGTCCAGCGATACAGCTCGCGGCCGGAGAGTTGGTTGGCCATGCGCAGGGGTTCGACTGCGGAAGCCAGGGAAATCAGCGTGAAATTGTCCAGCAGCAAAAAGCCGATGGATTGAGGCGCACGGTTCTGGGGTTGAGCCCCGGAGTTGAACGACGTCATCGCGGTATCTCCTCACACAAAGCGGGTGATGGCCTCAGGCGAGGCTCTTGTTATTGCGCTCATCGCCTTAAGGAAACTCCTATGGCGAGAGGCTTTGTATTGATAGAGCAAATGCCATGCCTAAAGTTGAATGCGTATTCAATAACTCCTGAAAACGACCTCATGACGTGTCTATATAAGCCCGCGCATGGAGTGGGGGATATGACCCAGAAAAGACGTGAGAGAACGCAGGCTCAAGGTGTGTGAGCAGATCGGTAGCACTTGTGGGAAGGGAGAGAAACGACGTGGGAAAAGTCTGTCACCACAAGCACGGGTGACCGATGGTCATGAGGGGAAATCGTTCGGGAGCTACTTATCTAATTGCGACGCGCTAAAAGGTGGCGCTTGTGGGTGTCGGTGTTCACTTTATGAGCAGTGTTGCCTGGTCTACCGCATTCGCGAGCAAGCCCGCTCCCACACTTGACCGCGTTTTTTCCGTAGGAACTCGGTCGAATGTGGGAGCGGG
>NZ_JACARK010000247.1:0-2619 GCF_013386655.1 Pseudomonas sp. K5002
CGCCAGCAAGGCTTCCACCAGATCGTTCTGTACCGTGCGCACCGAGACCCCGAGGCGCTGGGCGATTTGCGCCTGGTCCAGGCCTTCGAGGTAACGCAGGATGAAGGTGTCGCGTATCCGCTTGTTCATGCGCGCCAAGGCCCGATCAATCGCTTCAAGCATTTGCGCGGCTTGCAGGATCTGCTCCGGCGAAGGCGCCTGTTCAAGGTACGCGGCGCAGCGTTCGAGCTCTTCGCGGTAGGCCTGTTCCAGGCGTCGGCGGCGGCCATTGTCCATCAGCAACCGGCGCGCGATGGTGGCCAGATAAGCCCGTGGCTCACCCGGCGCCACGTAAGTACCCGATGCCAGCAAGCGTACGAAAGTGTCTTGCGCCACGTCGGCCGCCTGATGGGAGCAATGCACGCGACGCCGCAACCAGGTCAACAACCAGCCGTGGTAGCCGCGGTACAGCGCATCGAGCGTAGGAGCGTCGGTGGGCGAAGACAGCTTCATGAGAGAGAGTCGTAAGTGAGAATTAATCCCATTCTAGTGGTTTAAAACTTCGGGCTGCAATAGACGGTCGCTTGCCGGATTGATCAGTGCCGTTAACACATGGTCCGCCCAGACCCCGTTGATCCTCAGATACGCCCGCGCCTCGCCCTCTTTTTCAAACCCCAGCCGTGCCAGCAGGCGCGCACTGCGCTCATTCTCTGGGCGGTAGTTGGCCATGATTCGGTGCAGCTGCATGGCGTCGAACACATGGGCAATCGCCGCCGTCAGCGCTTCGTGCATCAAGCCTTGGCCTTGGGCGGATTCAGCCAGCGCATAACCCAAGTGGCAGGCCTGAAACGCACCGCGCACGATGTTGCTGAAGTTGCAGGCGCCGATGATTTGGTCCTGGCTGAATATCAGCAGGTGCAACGCTTCGCCGCTGGCGGTTTTGTCGGCCATGGCGTGGAGGCGTTCGGTGATGGCGTCCGGTTCAAAAAAGGCGTCGTCACGCGAAGGCTCCCAAGGCTGCAGAAAGGCGCGATTTTGCAGCAGGTACATTTGCAGGGCGCGAGCGTGGGAAGGGTGGGCGCCCAGCAGTAAGAGGCGCTCAGTGCTGATGCCGGTAGCGGGGAATGTCATGCGTCACCTTCTTGTGGTTTGCCAGCCGGGCTATCCTGCCGCTTCAGTCGTACAGAATCCAGCCAGGCTGGCATTCACATAATTCTTACCCGGGCACGGCTATGATGCTCGTTCTTATGCAATAAGCCTGACAGGGCAACCCATTATGAATGTGAGCGTTCTCTACGCGTTGGCTGCTGCGGCGTTGTTCGGCGCCAGCACTCCGCTTGCCAAGCTCTTGGGGCTGGATACGCCGCCCATCCTGTTGGCAGGGCTGCTCTATCTGGGCAGCGGCCTGGGCCTGGCCATCGTTCGGTTTGCTCGCGACCACGGCTGGAAACGGCCCGGCCTTGCAGCCGGAGAGTGGCCCTGGTTGATGGGCGCCATCGTCTTTGGGGGCGTGCTTGCGCCAGTGGCGCTCATGTATGGCCTCACCCGTACCGCGGGCGCCACCGCATCGCTGATGCTCAATCTTGAGTCGGTGCTCACGGCCGTGCTGGCGTGGGTCGTGTTCAAAGAGAACGCAGATCGCCGCATCGTGATCGGCATGATCGCTATTGTTCTGGGCGGGATCGTTTTGTCATGGCCGCAGGGGACGGCGACGGCTCATGATTGGACGGGGCCGCTGGCCGTGGCTTTCGCCTGTTTTTGTTGGGCCATCGACAATAACCTGACCCGTAAGGTCTCTGCCTCGGATGCGCTGTTTATCGCCGGCAGCAAAGGCTTGGCGGCGGGTGTGGTCAATTGCTGTTTGGCGTTGGCCATCGGGTCGCAACTGCCAGCGGTGGCCACGCTCGGGTCAACCATGGTGGTTGGGCTGCTTGGGTATGGCGTGAGTCTGGTGCTGTTTGTGCTCGCTCTGCGCGGGCTTGGCAGCGCGCGCACCGGCGCCTATTTTTCCACGGCTCCCTTTCTGGGTGCGGTCATCTCGATCCTGATCCTGGGCGAGTCGGTTTCGCTGATGTTCTTGCTCGCTGCCGCCTTGATGGCCATCGGGGTGTGGATTCATCTGATGGAACATCATGCGCACGAGCATCAGCACGATCCCCTCACACACGGTCATCGCCATACACACGATGAGCACCACCAGCATGTGCATAACTTTGCGTGGGACGGTACCGAGCCACATAGTCATGCCCATGAGCACGCACCGATTCAGCATAGTCATGCGCATTTTCCCGATGTGCACCATCGGCATAAACACTGACGTCTGTGGGGCAATAGGGCGGTTTACTTTTCTTCAGGCATAAAAAAACGGCCTACCTTTCGGTAAGCCGTTTTTAGTACTTGGTGGCTACACAGGGACTTGAACCCCGGACCCCAGCATTATGAATGCTATGCTCTAACCAACTGAGCTATGTAGCCAAGTGGCGCGCATTATTCGCGGAGAACGGGAATGCGTCAAGCGCTTTTTTTGAAAATTTATCTACGCTATCAACTGTTTAACGGGAAACACCGGGTTTGGTGACGAGCGGTTGGGGTTTGCGCAGGTCCCAAGGCAGCGAAGATCAAAAGGTGGGAGCGGGGGGG
>NZ_JACARK010000247.1:2652-15507 GCF_013386655.1 Pseudomonas sp. K5002
GCTCCCACATTTGATCTGCGGTGTTCTGGCGTTCGCGCGTCAGGTTTTGCGCGGGTGCAGGCACTCTATCGAGCGGTCGACCATGGCCTTGGCGATTTCCAGCAGGTGCCACACGGCGAGGACTTTCGCACGCTCGGGGCTTTGCAGTTGTTCGCCACAGTCGAGCGCGGTGGCCGAGGCGCTGTGCAGCAGGTCGGCAGTGAAGAGCAGGGAGTCTTCGAAGCTGATTTCGTCGCTGATGGCGTAGAAGTTTGTCGACGGTTGCGGCGGGTCGGTGGGCAGGTAGTGGTCGAGCGCTCGGTTGAAGGCGGCGCGGTCTTTGGCTTGGTCACGGGGTGGATCGGGGACGATCTTGAACATGGTGTAGCTCCTATTGACCTGAAGAAGCTGCCACCGTCGCTGCTAAACGAGAAGGGTGGCGGCTGTACGCGGGTTAGCAGACCAGTCAATAGGAAAACCGGCGCACCCGAAGGTGCCCCACGCACAGCCACCAAAAACTGGGGCGTAAAGCGTGTGCCTATTGAGTTCAGGCTGCTAAACCCGATCACTGAAAACCAGCGACGGACCGAAGACTAGCCACCGACTCCCCCAGGCACAAGGCCGAAAGATTCTCTAGGAAACGTCCCGCAAATTAAAGGGATTCATCTTGCTGGCCCTTTACAAACCATGACCGCTGCATCGATTCATCTACTCGTTAGCCTGCTAACGGGATAGCCTTCCTGCACCCAAAAGTGGCACATTGTCGCACCTGCACCTGTGCATCCATCTGCTGTACGGAAAACCTCCCATGGCTCTGAGCAATTCCCAGCCCTCCGTGGCTACGGCGCCTGCCGCCGGGCAAACCAGCCCGTTGGTGATGCGTGTAATCGGCGCGGTGGCGCTGGCGCATTTGATCAATGACTTGATCCAGTCGGTACTGCCCTCGATCTACCCGATGCTCAAGGCCAATTACGGCCTGACGTTCACCCAGGTCGGCCTGATCACCCTCACGTTCCAGCTCACCGCGTCCCTGCTGCAGCCGTGGGTGGGTTATTACACCGACCGCCATCCCAAGCCGTACCTGTTGCCCTGCGGGATGATTTGTACGCTGGTGGGCATTTTGATGATGTCCCAAGTGGGCAGCTTCCCCCTGATCCTGCTGGCGGCGGGGCTGATCGGCATCGGCTCGTCGACCTTCCACCCGGAAGCGTCCCGCGTGGCGCGCCTGGCCTCGGGCGGGCGTTATGGTTTGGCGCAGTCGACGTTCCAGGTGGGCGGTAATGCCGGCTCGGCCTTCGGCCCGTTGCTGGCGGCGGCGATCATCATTCCGTTCGGCCAGGGCAATGTGGCCTGGTTCGGCCTGTTCGCGGTGTTTGCGTTGTTTGTGCTGTATGCGATCAGCCGCTGGTACGCCCACCACTTGAACCTGTTCAAGCTCAAACAAGGCCAGGCGGCCACTCACGGCCTGTCCAAGGGCCGGGTGCTGAGCGCGTTGGTGGTGCTGGGGCTGCTGGTGTTTTCCAAGTACTTCTACATGGCCAGTTTCACCAGTTACTTCACCTTCTACCTGATCGAGAAGTTCGACCTGTCGGTGGCCAGTTCCCAGCTGCATCTGTTCCTGTTCCTCGGCGCGGTGGCGGCGGGCACGTTCTTTGGCGGGCCGATTGGCGACAAGATCGGCCGTAAGGCGGTGATCTGGTTTTCGATCCTCGGGGTGGCGCCGTTCACCTTGCTGCTGCCTCATGTGGACCTGTTCTGGACCAGCATTCTGAGCGTGGTGATCGGCTTTATCCTGGCCTCGGCGTTCTCGGCAATTGTGGTGTATGCGCAAGAGTTGGTGCCGGGCAATGTGGGGATGATCGCCGGGGTGTTCTTCGGTTTGATGTTCGGTTTTGGCGGGATCGGTGCGGCGCTGCTGGGGCACCTGGCAGACATCCACGGCATCGAGTACGTGTACACGCTGTGCTCGTTCCTGCCGCTGTTCGGGGTTTTGGCGATTCTGTTGCCGCGTACCAAAAAGGCCTGATACCAGATCAATCGAGTCGGGCAGATATCCCTGCTGCCCAACGCTTGCGTCAAACGGGTAAATCAACTGCTCCTGCAAAGGGTGTCGGCGTTGCGCCGGTGCGCTGATTTACGGTTGTAGCGGGTTGTAGGTGGCCCGCTTGAGCTGTTCTCGCGCCCGGGACAAACGTAGGCGCACCGTGCTAATGGGGATGTCCAAGGTGTCGGCGGTGTATTGGGCGTTTCCATCGGCAAGTGCTTGTTGCTGTACTAAGTCAGCAGGTTCCAGCCGCCGGTAGATATGCTTTCCATGAAAGTGATTCCGAGTGATTAAGGCGTCGGTGCTACGCTTGCTCAAAACACGGAGAGCCGCCATGACGGATATCAAACTGATTGCTAGCTTGTTTGATCGCCTTAATCAGAACCAACTCGCCCTAGGCGCCGCAGTTGAAGAGCTTTCCAAGTGGGTCGAACAACGTGGGTCGGCAGAAATTGCCAACAACGTGCGCGGTGCGCTCGAAACACTGGATGAGAACCTTGTGTTTATTCGTCAGGGAATTGCTGAGCTAACAGTCACAGGGAGTTTAGGAAAGCTGTGACGGTCTGGAGCAGTAGAAGGTCCGGCTGTCTAACATCGAGGCAAGTAGTCCGATTCCGCCCAGGTGCCGTCGTTAGCAGTAACGGCAGGGTAGGCCGCTTACTAGCTTACAACGGCGCCCTATCGCAGGGAGGCGCTTCCCCAGGGGCATGCGCACGTTGGTAGCGAGCTGGACTGCCTACCGGGCTGGTGATTTTTCATATCTACCGAATCGAATTCTGAAGTTCTCGCTGCTAATTTTAGAGATGGGACTGGCTCTAACAATATTGAATACCGAAGTTTTTTTCGGTGGCGGGGAAGTGAGCGCCCACAAAAAAGCCGATGCAGTGCATCGGCTTTTTGTTTTGCGGCATAGGCCGCAGGTAAAGCTTATACGTTGAAGCGGAAGTGCATCACGTCGCCATCCTTGACGATGTATTCCTTGCCTTCCAGGCGCCATTTACCGGCTTCCTTGGCACCGGCTTCACCCTTGAACTGGATGAAGTCGTTGTAGGCGATGACTTCGGCGCGGATGAAGCCTTTTTCGAAGTCGGTGTGGATCACGCCAGCCGCTTGCGGGGCAGTGGCACCGACCTTGACGGTCCAGGCGCGTACTTCTTCAACACCGGCGGTGAAGTAGGTCTGCAGGTGCAGCATTTCGTAGCCGGCACGGATCACGCGGTTCAGGCCAGGCTCTTCCAGGCCCAGGGCCTCGAGGAACATGTCTTTCTCTTCGCCGTCTTCCAGCTCGGCGATTTCCGCTTCGATCTTGTTGCACACTGGAACAACCATCGCGCCTTCTTCTTCGGCAATGGCCATGACCACGTCGA
This sequence comes from Pseudomonas sp. K5002, assembly GCF_013386655.1. NCBI lineage: Bacteria > Pseudomonadati > Pseudomonadota > Gammaproteobacteria > Pseudomonadales > Pseudomonadaceae > Pseudomonas > Pseudomonas sp. K5002. The sequence goes on from NZ_JACARK010000247.1 coordinate 6,043, forward strand.
GCAGCGGGTTGTTCTCGAAACCGTCTTCAGCCACGTTGGCGATGTACATCACCGGCTTGGTAGTCAGCAGGTGGAAGCCCTTGATCACCGCCTTTTCGTCGGTGCTCATGTTCTTCATCAGGCTGCGTGCCGGCTTGCCCAGAGTGAAGTGGGCAATCAGTTGCTCCAGCAAGGCTTTCTGGACCACTGCGTCCTTGTCGCCGCCCTTGGCGTTACGCGTGACCTTTTGCAGTTGCTTCTCGCAGCTGTCGAGGTCGGCGAAGATCAGCTCCAGGTCGATGATCTCGATATCGCGTTTCGGGTCGACGCTGTTGGAGACGTGAATCACGTTCTCGTCTTCGAAGCAGCGGACCACGTGGGCGATGGCATCGGTCTCGCGGATGTTGGCGAGGAACTTGTTGCCCAGGCCTTCACCTTTCGACGCGCCGGCTACCAGGCCCGCGATGTCGACGAACTCCATGGTGGTCGGCAGGATGCGCTTTGGATTCACGATGGCCGCCAGGGCGTCCAGGCGTGTATCGGGCATCGGCACGATACCGGTGTTCGGTTCGATGGTGCAGAAGGGGAAGTTCTCCGCCGCAATACCGGATTTGGTCAGGGCGTTGAACAGGGTGGACTTGCCGACGTTAGGTAGGCCGACGATGCCGCAATTGAATCCCATGGTGTTTCCCCTCGGGTAAAGAGTCAGGCCTTCTGGCTGTGCAGGTTTTTCATCGCACGGTTCCATTCACCGGCGAAGATATCCGGCAGCACGCCGAGGGCAAAATCGATGCTGGCATCGAGTTTTTCCTGTTCGGCGCGTGGCGCACGACCCAGGACGAAATTTGAAACCATACTGGCAACGCCCGGGTGGCCAATGCCAAGCCGCAAGCGGTAGAACGTATTCTGATTGCCCAACTGCGCGATGATGTCGCGCAGGCCATTATGCCCGCCATGGCCGCCGCCTTGCTTGAGCTTGGCAACGCCGGGTGGCAGGTCTAGTTCGTCATGGGCCACCAGGATTTCTTCGGGTTTGATCCGGAAGAAGCCCGCAAGCGCCGCGACAGCCTGGCCGCTGCGGTTCATGTAGGTGGTGGGAATCAACAGACGAACATCCTGACCCTGATGCGAAAAGCGTCCGGTCAGGCCAAAATATTTGCGATCGGCCACAAGATTGACGCCTTGGGCGTGGGCGATACGCTCAACAAAAAGGGCCCCCGCGTTATGCCGGGTCTGTTCGTATTCGGCGCCTGGATTTCCCAGGCCAACGATCAGTTTAATGGCAGTCACGACAGGGGCCCTTCCTTTGGAGTTGTGGATAACATCGCCGTTGGTGCGGCGAAAGTGGACGACAAAAACTCATTAACCGTTAGAGGCCAACTTCGCATTCTCGCCCGCTTTCTCGCTACGTTCCGGTCCGCGATGTTTCCTCAAGCTCCGGCATTACAGAGTGAATTACTCTGCAGCGCCTTCTTCAGCTTCTGGTGCAACGCGTGGAGCGTGTACGTTTGCAACAGCTTTGTCGTCACCGTGAGCCAGTGCAACGAACTCAACGCCTTTAGGAGCCTTGAGGTCGGACAGGTGAACGATTGCGCCGATTTCCAGAGCCGACAGGTCGACTTCGATGAACTCAGGCAGGTCTTTCGGCAGGCAGGTCACTTCGATCTCGGCGATAACGTGCGAAACTTCGCCGCCTTTCTTGACCGGAGCTTCTTCACCAACGAAGTGCACAGGCACGATAGCGGTCAGTTTCTGACCAGCTACTACGCGTACGAAGTCAGCGTGCAGCACGTGGCCTTTAGCTGGGTGACGTTGCAGTGCCTTGATGATGACGTTCTGCTTGGTGCCGCCAACGTTCAGCTCGATGATGTGGCTGTAAGCCGCGTCGTTTTCGAGCAGTTTGGCGATTTCTTTAGCCAGCATGCTGATGGATTCAGGGGCTTTTTCGCCACCGTAAACTACAGCTGGAACCAGGCTTGCGAGACGACGCAGGCGGCGGCTCGCACCTTTCCCCAGGTCGGAACGCAGTTCAGCATTCAAAGTAAAATCGTTCATGTTGTATCTCCAAAATAACCACATTCGCCCTAGCGTTTGCGACCAGCGCTAAAGGCGATATGGGCAAAAAAGCCCCGCCCCAACAGAATGCTGGGGCGGGGCGCTTTTCGTCAGGTTGATGCTGCTAAGGTTTGACCCTTAACGGAACATCGCGCTGATCGATTCTTCGTTGCTGATGCGGCGAACCGCTTCGGCAACTACCGGTGCGATATCCAGTTGACGGATACGCGAACAGGCTTGAGCGGCAGCGGACAACGGGATGGTGTTAGTCACCACCAGTTCGTCCAGCATTGAGTTCTCGATGTTCTCGATCGCTCGGCCCGACAGCACAGGGTGTGTGCAGTAGGCGAAGACTTTTGCTGCACCGTGCTCTTTCAAGGCTTTCGCCGCGTGGCACAGGGTGCCGGCGGTGTCGACCATGTCATCAACCAGAATACAGGTACGCCCTTCGACATCACCGATGATATGCATCACTTCAGAGTGATTGGCTTTCTCGCGGCGTTTGTCGATGATCCCGAGATCCACGCCCAGGGATTTGGCAACAGCCCGTGCACGCACGACGCCACCAATGTCCGGGGACACGATCATCAGGTTTTCAAAGCGCTGGTCTTCGATGTCATCCACCAGGACGGGGGAGCCGTAGATGTTATCTACCGGAATATCGAAGAACCCCTGGATTTGGTCAGCGTGCAGGTCAACCGTGAGAACACGGTCGATACCTACCACGGTCAGCATGTCAGCAACGACTTTCGCGCTGATAGCCACACGTGCGGAACGCGGACGGCGATCCTGACGGGCATAACCAAAGTAAGGGATTACAGCTGTGATTCGAGTCGCTGAGGAGCGGCGGAAGGCATCAGCCATCACGACGAGTTCCATCAGGTTATCGTTGGTCGGAGCGCAAGTCGGCTGAATAATGAAGACATCTTTACCGCGGACGTTTTCATTGATCTCGGCTGTAATTTCGCCGTCGGAGAATTTACCGACAGAGATGTCACCGAGAGGGATATGCAGCTGACGTACAACACGCCGAGCCAGATCGGGGTTAGCATTCCCCGTAAAGACCATCATCTTGGACACGCGCAGTACCTAGAGGCTGAGGGTAACCTGGATGAGTATAGAAAATGGCAGGGGCGGCTGGATTCGAACCAACGCATGGCAGGATCAAAACCTGCTGCCTTACCGCTTGGCGACGCCCCTGTATCTGTTGCAACGAGTACCCAGTACTCGGTTCCTTTAGAGCAGACTTTGCAGCTTGCGATGCAACATCGAAACGTTGCTTCCCTTTGCTACAAACCCTGTAAGGGTCTCTGTAAGAAGGGCCGAGACTTTATCAGCTTCAGCTTTGCTTGGGAAGCCCCCAAACACACAACTTCCAGTTCCGGTTAATTTTGCTTCGGTAAAATTACCTAACAAATTCAAAGCGTTACGTACATCTGGATAACGCCTTGCTACAACCAGTAAGCAGTCATTTCGACTGTTTCCCTTGGGAACGGGGCGCACTTTAATGGGAGGAGAGTTACGTGTCAACAGTGGATCTGAAAAAATTTCTGCTGTACTTACAGATACTTGCGGAACAAGCACGACATACCACGGCTCTTCGGGGTCTACAGGGGTGAGTTTCTCCCCCACGCCTTCGGCAAAAGCGGCGTGCCCACGCACGAAAACCGGGACGTCCGCGCCCAGTGTCAGGCCCAGCGCCGCCAGGCGATCGTGGTCCCAACCCAGTTGCCACAAGTGATTCAGGCCGAGCAATGTCGTTGCGGCATTTGAGCTGCCGCCACCGATGCCGCCGCCCATGGGCAGGATTTTTTCGATCCAGATGTCGATGCCCAATGGGCAACCGGATTGTTCCTGGAGTTTTTTCGCGGCCTTCACAATCAGGTTGCTGTCGTGAGGCACGCCGTCGAATTCGGTGTGCAGTTGAATCACGCCGTCATCACGAACGGCGAAGGTCAGCTCATCGCCGTAGTCGAGAAATTGAAAAATCGTCTGCAACTCGTGATAGCCGTCTTCACGGCGACCGAGAATGTGCAGCATCAAATTCAGTTTGGCCGGGGACGGCAGGGTCAGGCGTTGCTCGTTCATCTCACTGCCCCAGCTTGCGCGGTTGCCAGTCCTTGATCACCAGCGTGACGTCAAGGTCGGTGCCATGCAGCTTGATGCGCTCGGGCAGCCAGTAACCGTTCTGTTGCACATAGCTCAGGTATTCGACCTGCCAGCCATCCTGTTCCAGCGAAGCCAGGCGGCTGTCGCCATTGAGGCTCAGGCGGCTCTTGCTGTCTGGCGCAGGAAGACCGCGTACCCACCACACCAGGTGCGATACGGGGAGTTTCCAGCCCATCTGTTCTTCCAGCAGGGCTTCCGGCGTTGGCGCTTCATAGCGGCCCTGATTGGCCACTTCCAGGCTGACTTGCCCCGGCCGGCCGGTCAGGCGTGCCGCACCGCGGCCCAGCGGGCCAGACAGGCGAATGTCGTAATAGTCCTGGCGTTGCAGCCAGAACAAGGTGCCGCTGCCCGAATCTTTCGGGGCGCGAATGCCCACCTTGCCCTCGATCTGCCAGCCATCAAGGCTGCTCAGTTGATCCTTGTGCTGCTGCCACTGCGCCGGGTTGCCCGGGCCTTCGACAGATTCACGGGTGCCAAGACCGGAACAGCCGGCAAGCAGGGCAATAAAGCTGAAAACGATAACGTGGCGCAAAAACATAAAGTTAAAGGGTCTCGGATCCGGTCAGGCGCTTGATGGTGCTGCGCAGGATTGGGCTTTCGGGCTGTTCCTTGAGGAACTTCTCCCAGATTTGTCGCGCTTCACGCTGCTTGCCATTGGCCCAGAGCACTTCGCCCAGGTGTGCGGCGACTTCCTGGTCGGGGAAGCGCTCCAGCGCCTGGCGCAACAAGCGTTCGGCTTCGTCCAGGTTGCCCAGGCGGTAATTCACCCAGCCGAGGCTGTCGAGTACGGCCGGGTCTTCCGGGTTGAGCTGGTGAGCTTTTTCAATCAGCTCCTTGGCTTCGGCGTAACGCGTTGTACGGTCGGACAAGGTGTAACCCAGGGCGTTCAGTGCCATGGCGTTGTCCGGGTCGCGCTTGATGATCAGGCGCAGGTCTTTTTCCATCTGCGCCAGGTCATTGCGTTTTTCCGCCTGCATGGCGCGGGTGTACAGCAGGTTCAGGTCGTCCGGGTATTGCAGCAAGGCTTGCTGGAGGATTTTCCAGGCGCGATCGCCCTGCTTGTTGGCCGACAGGGTCTCGGCCTGGATCAGGTACAGCTGGATCGCATAGTCCGGTTCGGCATCCCGCGCGGCAGCCAGGCGTTTTTCCGCCTCGTCGGTACGGCCGTTGTTCATCAGGATATCGGCCTGGCGCAGTTGCGCCGGCAGGTAGTCATTGCCGGCGCCGACCTGGGCGTATTCAAGCAATGCAGCCTGCGGGTCGTTACGCTCTTCAGCGATACGGCCCAGGTTCAGGTGCGCCGAATCCACATGGCTCTCGCGGGCGATCAGGTCTTCCAGGTAACCCTTGGCCTCATCCCAGGCCTTGGCTTCCAGGCACACCAGCGCCAGGGAGTAGCGCAATTCGTCATCGTCCGGGTATTGCTGCACGAGGTTGGCGAACTGCACCTTGGCGTCTTCCATGCGGTCCTGTTCAACCAACATGCGGGCATAGGTCAGCAGCAGGCGTTTGTCGCCCGGGTACTTCTTGATGCTTTTTTCCAGCAGCGGAATCGCTTCCTTGCCGCGGTTGAGGTTTTGCAGCAGGCGGGCGCGCAGCAGGATCGGCGCGATCTCGCCCTCTTCCGGCGGGTGTTGCTCCAGCAGCTTCAGCGCAGCCTCGGGCTCATCATCCTGTTGCAACAACAGCGCCTTGCCGAAAATCAGCTGGCTGTTGTTCGGGTGTTTTTGCAGCAGGCGGTCGAAACTCTTCATCAGGCCGTTGCGGGTGTCCTGATCGGTGTCGGCGGCCGACAGCGCGAGGAAGTCGAAATGCGTGTCGCCCTTGCCCTGCAGGACCTTCTCCATATACACCATGGAGTCGTCATAGCGTCCGGCGCGGGCCAGTTGAATGGCCGCTGCCCGTTGCGCCTCGAGATCGTCCGGGGCGTTTTTCGCCCAGATCAGCGAGGAGTCCAGGGCCGCCTGATCGGCGCCCAGGTACTCGGCGATGCGAAACGCCCGCTCCGAAATCCCCGGATCCTGAGTATTAATGGCCTGGGTCACGTAGTTATCCAGGGCAATGTCGAAACGATTGCGCTGGCCGGCCAGCTCCGCGCTCAGCAGGCTGAAGATCGTCTCTTCACTGAACGAGGAATAAACCTTGGGCTTTTCAGGGGCGGGGGTGCTGTCTTCTACCGGCGGCGTACCGTCCGGCGACACGGGTGCCATGGCCTGGCAGCCGCTGAGAAAGACAAAAGCAAGGAGCAACGCGGAAGATCTATTCATATAGGAAGAGGACGACTAACCTGCGGTCGGATCATCATGACACAAGCCTTCGGCCAAACATAACCGTGTAGGAGCGAGCTTGCTCGCGAAGAACCAGAGGACAACGCGTTTTATCCCGTAAGCCAGCGTTATCGTTAACGACCATCGCGAGCAAGCTCGCTCCTACAGATGGCCTTTATAGGCGTAAGCTACTAGGACAATAGCCTACGGTGGTTGTTCTGAATCATTCGAAGTAGGACAATTGTCGGCTTCCCGACATCATCAGCGATATTGAATGGCCTTCCTTGCACTCGGTATTAACCACAAGACTGCTTCTGTAGACGTCCGCGAGCGCGTGGCTTTTACTCCCGAGCAGTTGGTTGAGGCCTTGCAGCAGCTCTGCCGGCTCACCGACAGTCGCGAAGCTGCGATCCTTTCGACCTGTAATCGCAGCGAGCTCTATATAGAGCAGGAACATCTTTCAGCGGATGTGGTGCTGCGCTGGCTGGCCGATTACCACCATTTGAGCCTCGATGAGCTGCGCCAAAGCTCATATGTGCACGAAGAGGATGCGGCAGTTCGTCACATGATGCGCGTCGCCTCCGGGCTGGATTCGCTGGTGTTGGGCGAACCGCAGATTCTCGGCCAGATGAAGTCCGCCTACGCCGTGGCCCGCGAGGCCGGCACCATCGGCCCGCTGCTGGGGCGCCTGTTCCAGGCCACCTTCAACTCCGCCAAGCAGGTGCGCACCGACACCGCCATCGGTGAAAACCCGGTGTCCGTGGCGTTTGCCGCCGTCAGCCTGGCCAAACAGATTTTCAGTGACTTGCAGCGCAGCCAGGCCCTGCTGATCGGCGCCGGCGAGACCATCACCCTGGTCGCCCGCCACCTGCACGAGCTGGGCGTAAAGCGCATCGTCGTCGCCAACCGTACCCTGGAACGCGCCAGCATCCTGGCCGAGCAGTTCGGTGCCCACGCGGTGTTGCTTTCCGACATCCCGGCCGAGCTGGTGCGCAGCGACATCGTCATCAGCTCTACTGCCAGCCAGTTGCCGATCCTCGGCAAGGGCGCGGTGGAAAGCGCCCTGAAACTGCGCAAGCACAAGCCGATCTTCATGGTGGATATCGCCGTTCCCCGGGATATCGAGCCTGAAGTCGGCGAGTTGGACGACGTTTACCTCTACAGCGTCGACGACCTGCACGAAGTGGTCGCCGAAAACCTGAAGAGTCGCCAGGGCGCTGCCCAGGCTGCCGAGGAAATGGTCAGCACCGGTGCCGACGATTTCATGGTGCGCCTGCGTGAACTGGCGGCAGTGGACGTGCTCAAGGCCTACCGTCAGCAAGGCGAGCGCCTGCGGGACGAGGAATTGATCAAGGCCCAGCGTATGCTCGCCAACGGCAGCAGCGCCGAAGACGTGCTGATGCAGTTGGCGCGCGGCCTGACCAACAAATTGCTGCATGCTCCCAGTGTCCAGTTGAAAAAGCTTACCGCCGAAGGCCGCCTCGATGCGCTGGCCATGGCCCAGGAACTCTTTGCCCTCGGTGAGGGCGCGACAGAAAGCTCTTCGGATAAAAAACCGCAATGAAAGCGTCACTGCTCAATAAACTGGACGTCCTTCAGGACCGTTTCGAAGAACTGACCGCCTTGCTCGGCGATGGCGAGGTCATCTCCGATCAGACCAAGTTCCGCACCTATTCCAAGGAGTACGCGGAAGTTGAGCCGATCGTGGGCACCTATAAACAGTTGCTCAAGGTTCAGGCTGACCTCGAAGGCGCCCAGGCGCTGCTCAAGGACAGCGACCCGGACATGCGCGAAATGGCCGTTGAAGAAGTGCGAGAGGCCAAGGACAAGCTGATCGAACTGGAAGGCGACCTGCAACGCATGCTGTTGCCCAAGGATCCGAACGACGGGCGCAACGTATTCCTTGAAATCCGCGCCGGCACCGGCGGTGACGAAGCGGCGATTTTCTCCGGCGACCTGTTCCGCATGTATTCGCGCTATGCCGAGCGTCGCGGCTGGCGTGTGGAGATTTTGTCCGAGAACGAAGGCGAACACGGCGGCTATAAAGAAGTCATCGCCCGGGTTGAGGGCGAGAATGTCTACGGCAAACTGAAGTTCGAATCCGGCGTGCACCGCGTGCAGCGGGTGCCGGCCACGGAATCCCAGGGCCGTATCCACACCTCGGCGTGCACCGTGGCCGTGTTGCCCGAGCCCGACGAGCAGGAAGCCATCGAGATCAACCCGGCAGACCTGCGGGTCGACACCTACCGCTCATCGGGCGCCGGTGGCCAGCACGTCAACAAGACTGACTCGGCGATCCGTATCACTCACTTGCCTTCGGGCATCGTGGTGGAGTGCCAGGAAGAACGTTCCCAGCACAAGAACCGTGCGCGGGCCATGTCCTGGCTGTCGGCCAAGCTGAATGACCAGCAGACCAGCGCCGCCGCCAATGCGATTGCCAGCGAGCGTAAGTTGCTGGTGGGCTCGGGCGACCGTTCCGAGCGCATTCGTACCTACAACTTTGCCCAGGGCCGGGTCACCGACCATCGCGTCAACCTGACGCTGTACTCCCTGGACGAAATCCTCGCCGGTGGCGTCGATGCGGTAATCGAGCCGTTGTTGGCCGAATACCAGGCCGACCAGCTTGCGGCGATAGGTGAATAAATGACCATTATTGCCAGTTTGTTACGCGCCGCCGACCTGCCGGACTCGCCGACTGCGCGCCTGGACGTGGAATTGTTGCTGGCCGCCGCCTTGGGCAAGTCCCGCAGCTACCTGCACACCTGGCCGGAAAAAATCGTCAGCAGTGAACACGCGCTGACCTTTGCCGACTACCTGCAACGCCGTCGTGCCGGCGAGCCCGTGGCCTACATCCTCGGCCAGCAAGGCTTCTGGAAGCTCGACCTGGAAGTGGCACCGCACACGCTGATCCCGCGTCCGGAAACCGAGATGCTGGTGGAAGCCGCCCTGGAATTGCTGCCTGCCACACCGGCCAAGGTCCTGGACCTGGGCACCG
>NZ_JACARK010000248.1:0-828 GCF_013386655.1 Pseudomonas sp. K5002
GCTCCCACATTGACCGCACTCCGAGCAGAGATTCAGTCGAAGGTAATGCCCTGGGCCAGCGGCAGTTCCAGCGAGTAGTTCACGGTATTGGTCTGGCGACGCATGTACCCGCGCCATGCATCCGAGCCCGACTCACGCCCGCCACCGGTCTCTTTCTCACCGCCAAACGCGCCACCAATCTCCGCGCCGCTCGGGCCGATGTTGACGTTCGCGATCCCGCAGTCACTGCCCACCGCCGACATGAACTGCTCGGCCTCGCGCACGTCAGTGGTAAAGATGCACGAAGACAGGCCTTGTGGCACCGCATTGTTCAGGCGCAGCGCTTCAGCGAAATCGGTATAGCCGACCACATACAGAATCGGCGCGAACGTCTCGGTGCACACCACATCACTCTGCTCCGGCATTTCCACGATGGCCGGCGACACGTAGTAAGCGTTGGGGAACGTGTCTTCCAACTGGCGCTTGCCGCCAAACACCCGGCCGCCTTCGCTCAAGGCCTGCTCCAGGGCGTCCTGCATGTTTTCGAAGCTGTGCTTGTCGATGAGCGGGCCGATCAGGTTGCCTTCCAGCGGATGGCCGATGCGCACTTTGGAATACGCAGCCTTGAGGCGGGTGACGATTTCCTCTTTTACCGACTCATGGGCGATCAGCCGACGCAGGCTGGTGCAGCGCTGGCCGGCGGTACCGACGGCGCTGAACAGAATCGCGCGCACGGCCATGTCCAGGTCGGCGCTTGGGCCGAGGATCATCGCGTTGTTGCCGCCCAGTTCGAGAATGCTGCGGGCAAAACGTGCAGCGACTTTCGGCGCTACTTCGCGGCCCATGCGG
>NZ_JACARK010000249.1:0-7921 GCF_013386655.1 Pseudomonas sp. K5002
CCACAAGCCGAAACCGCCGGCCTGGTTCTGCCGTTGACGCAGCATGCGCACCGCACCGCTGAAGGCTTGCTCGGCCTCCGGCGCGTTACCACCCCAGATCAACGCCGGCATGGCCTTGGACACCAATTGCTCGGTGCAGGCGTAGCCATAGTCATCCAGGTAATGCTTGAGGCCGTTGGCCCATACCAGCGGCGAAGCGGCGACGCCCAACTGCACATCGCGCAACTGGCTGAACAGCTCGCGGGTCGGTTTCAGCTCTTTGCTGGCGCTGTCGAAACGGCCCAGGCTCAGGGCCACCCGATGCTCGCTCAAGGGTCGGATCGACGTGGTTTCCGCCACCTGGATACGCTTGCCATCCGGCAGCACCGCGACGAAGCGCAAGTCGGCCGAGCCGAGGGTTTCGCCTACCTTGATCTTGAACTCGGCGACACCCTCCTTGCGCGGTTGCAGGGCCAGGGTGCTGGCCTTGTCGCCTTGCACCTGCAGGCCATCGCTGGTCTGCACTTCAAACTTCACGTCCGCCGCCGCGTCCAGGTTGCTGAACACCCCGGCGCTGACGCTGAACACATCCCCCGGTGCGACAAAGGCCGGCACGTTCGGCGTGATCACCAGCGGCCCGCGCACTTCGGTGTTGGCCTCGCTGACGCCCACGCTGTCGCTGTCCACGGCCACCGCAAACAGATGCAGCTTGCCATTGAAGCTGTCCGGAACCTGGTAATGCAGCACGGTTTCACCGGCCGGCAAGTCCACCAGGCCAGACCACCAGGCCACAGGTGGCTGATGTTTACGCTTGAACGGGTTGAGGTGGTTGGCCAGGGCGCCTTCCGTATCGCCACCCGGCGCTGCCCCACTGAGCAGGCGGCTGAATTCCGGCAGGATCAGGTCAAGGATCTGACTGGTGCCGACCTCCAGTGCACGCTTCTGGAAGAAGAAGCCCAACGGGTCCGGCGTCTGGTAGCGCGCCACTTGCAGGATGCCTTCGTCCACCGCGTAGACCACTGCGCGGCCAGGGCGGTCGGCGTTGACCTTGATGTCCAGGGTCTGCCCCGGCTCGATCTTCGCCGGGCCTTCGACTTTCAGCGCCATGCGCCGCGCGTCGAGGTTGATACTGAACGGCACTACGCCGTAGGACAGCGGGCTCATGTAGACCTCGGACGAACCAGTGTCCCGTACGAACTGCACGTTGACGTAGGCATTGCCCTCAAGCCCCGCAGGAACGCGGATGTGTTGCACGCTGTTGGTGCTGTCGGCCTTGAACCACTGCTGGGTGTAGACCTTGTCCCGCTCGATGGTGATCAACCCGGCGCCGGTGTACGGCGCGCGAATGCTGATGGCGATCTCATCACCGGTGGCGTAGCTGCGTTTATCCAGGCGCAGTTGCAGTTCGGCGTTGCGCTCCAGGGAGCGCGAGGTGTTGCCCCGGCCGGCGACGCTGTAGTCGATCTGGTTCAGCAGGTTGCCGTTGGCGTCCTTGAGTTGCAGGGTGAAATCGCCCGGGGTGCCGGTGTTCAGGGTTTGCTTGGCGCCGTCCTTGGTCATCACCAGCGGCGAGGCAGGCTGGCTGATGTTCTTGATGCGCGACTCGTATTTGTAGGTGCCGTTGGATTGCTTCACCAGCACCGAGACGTAGCGGTGCTCGACCACTTCACTGGTCAGGCCGTCGACTGCGACTGGCGTGAGGTCTGGCGCCACGGCCAGCCATTGCACTTCACGCGGGGCGTCCTTGGCGACGAAAGACAGCGAATCCTTGCTCTTCACACCCACCAGGTACGGCGCCGCCGACACCAGCAATGCGCTTTGTGCGGCGACGTTGCGACCGCCTTCGGCTTCGTACACCTGGGTCATCACTTGCAGGCGGTAGGTGCTGTTGGCGAAGCGTTGCAGGTTCAGGTCCAGCAACGCCTGGCCATTGTCGTCGACGGTGGTTTCGGCCAGGTCTTCGGAGCTGGCTTCTTCCAGCGAGTCATTCAGGCGGAAGCGGTAATCCGGGTAGCGATCAAAGGCCGCGAGCGTCGGGCTCAGGGACATTTTCGCCGTGACGCGACGACCCGCCGCCGGAGCGCCGAACAAGTGCATCGCGGTGACCTTGGCCACCACCTGGTCCGGCGGGATCCAGCCCAGCACCGGTGTATCGTGCAGGCTCAGGCTGACTTTCATCCGGTCCGGTTCAAAGTCGCGGACCTTGAAGCTGACGCTGCCCAGGTCGGTACGACGCTGCTTCTCACCGATCAGTTGCAGGGTCGCGGTGTAATCGCCGGATGGCGCTACTTCGCTGCTTGGGAAATCGAAGGTTTCAAAACCGCTGGCCGACAGTTTCAACGGCTGGCGAATCACCTCAAGGCCACGGGGGTCGGTGATCTGCAACTCAACCGGCAGGCCTTGCAGGGCGCCTTTCCAGTCGCCGCTGCGCACGATCATGCCCAGGTGCGCGGTCTCGCCGGGCCGGTACAGGCCGCGATCGGTAAACAGGTAGGCGCTGAGGCGATTGATCGCACCGTCTTCTTCCAGGCCGCCTACATCAAAGCGCGACAAATCCAGCTGTTGCGACTGACGGGCAATCGGCAGGAAGGATTGGTCATTGCCGCGACTGACCACATACATCAACGGCGTTTTCTCACGGCGCAGTTCATCCAGCTTGGCGAAGTGCGCGTGACCTTCGGCGTCGGTATGGCCGCTGGCGACCGGCAAACCGTTGCGGCCGATGATATCGACCTGGGCGTCGGACACCGGCGAGCCGTTGCCGATGGACTGCACGTACACATCGTGGCTGCCATCGCTGGAGCGCTTGGCGATGATGCCCAAGTCGGTGACCACGATGAAACGCAGGTCGCTGGTGGTGTTGCGCGAGTAGTCGAAGGTGCGATCGGCCGGGTCGTCCTGCGGGCTCAGCTTGAGCACAAAAATCCCCCGGCGGCCGCCGTTGGCCGTCAGGTAGCTGCTCAGGTCGACATTGTCGTAGACGGTTTTCGACGGGTCGCCAGCCGACAGCGGAATGTCCAGGCTCTGACGCTCCACCATCCGGTCGAAGTAGTCATTGGCAAAATTCGGTCGGGCAAAGCTGCCGCTGCTCTGGTCCACCAGGTGTTGCAACTGGTTGGGCAGCAGGCGCGCGATTTCCACATGGGCGCCGGGTACGCCACGGGCCATGAAGCCCAGGCGTTTTTCGCCGGTGAGGCTGAGCAGGGCGCCGTCGGACAGGAACTGCAGCGTGCGTGGATAAGCCGGCATGCTCACGAGAGAGGCTGTCGGATTTTTCGCCAGGTAGCCGCCGATGGCTTCCAGGTTGGCCGGCACCCGCACATACAGGGCGCGGCCCGGCGGGGCCTTGAACTTGAAGGCGTGCAGGGTGTTCAGCGGTTCGACGCTCGGCACGTGGGTCAGCTTGACCTTGGTGCTGCTGGCCAACAGCTTGTCGTCGATGTCTTGCAGGTTCCAGGGGCGGGTATCGTCCTCGGCTTTTTCCGGCAGCATCCAGGCCTGCACCTTGTTGGCGATGGTCTCGTCGGCCACGGCGCTGGAACTGCTGAACATCAACACCGGCTCGGGTTCGCCGCGCTCGTTGTCGACAAAGCTGACTTCGGCGCCGGTAAAGGTCAGGCGATAGCGGCCGGGCACGGTGACTTCGGCCACCAGCGGCGCCGAGCTGGGATTGCCGCCATCACGGGCCTTGAGGCCTTCATCGAGCTTGGCGCTGACCGGGGTGCTTTCCAGTGGGGTGGCCAGGGCGGCAGAGCGCACAAAGGCGTTGAGCTTGTGTTCGTCGAAGGTGATTTCCGGGCGATTGGGCAGTTGCGCATCGCGGTAGGCCAAGCCTTTGCCGAGGGTGACCGAGGCACGTTTGCGTACGCTGTCTTCGTCTACCGGGTGGGAAAAGTGGAAGGTCGCTACCAGCTGTTTCTGCGTCGGGTTGCTCGGGTCCTGGTACAGCTCGTTTTGCGTCAAGGTGGCGCGGAACGGCTGGGTGGAGAATTGGCTGGTGTATTGGCTGAGCAGTACGCCGTCGGCCAACAGGGTTTTCTTGGCCAGGTCGATGGTGTAGTGGGCGTCGACGGGCCAGTCTTTTTCCGGGGTGAACACCAGGCTGCGGTCATCCGCCCAGCGCCAGGCGCCGGCGATGGCAGGCTTGAGGGTGATGCCTTCGGTGACCGGCTTGCCGATGGCCGCCAGCGGGGCCACGGATTCGGCGAAGCGTACCTGCAAGTTATCCACAACCGGTTGCGGCTGGGTGTAATCCGTCAGGTTGGGCTTGTGCAGCGAATAACCCACGGTGTGGGGCTGTGGCAGGTGGGAATACCAGTGCCAGCCGTAAAAGCCCGCGGCCAGCACGAGTACCAGGACCAGCGCGCCGCCCGCAGCCTGGCGCGGACAAGCCCGGGCCTTGTGGCCGACGTTGACCAGACCGTTGCCTGTGGCTTGCAGCCAGCGCGGCGGCTGCCACTGGCCGAACAGGCTGCGCGCCAGCCATCGAACGGCGCTGAACAGAACACTCACCACTGAGATCAAGGCCCCGAAAAAACGGCGGCTGGTCGCTTTTAACGAATCAAACATGGTGAGCATCCCTGGCAATGTGTCGCGTATCTTACACGTCTCTTTGATACAAAAGATGACGGCAAATGCGCCGCAAAGCTCAGGCTTGCTGTACGAAGGTGAGGCGTATCGCAAAACCGATCAAAAGACTGCCAAACAGCCATTGCTGAAGGCGCTGGGCGGACGGGCTGCGTTCCAGCCAGCGGCCGATTCTTGCGCCGGCCAATCCATAGCAACTGTCGAATCCCAGGCCGACCGCCACCAGAATCGCCCCCAGCAGCGCAAACTGCGCCGTCACCGATGCGCCATGTGGATCAATGAATTGCGGCAGCAGCACGGAGCAGAACAGCAGCGCCTTGGGGTTGAGCAGGTTGGTCAGCAAACCCCGCTGGAAGGCTTCGCGCCAGGCATGCGCCGGCGCCGTGCTGTGCTCGGCGTTCAGGTTGGGCAGCAGGTTTGAGCGCAGGCACTGCACGCCGATCCACAGCAGATATGCCGCACCGCCCAGGCGCACCACATCGAAGGTCCAGGGTGCGACCTTGAACAGGGTCGCCAGGCCCATCCCCGCCAGCGCCACGTGGCAGGCTCGCGCCAGGCCCAAGCCGCCTGCGGTTGCCAGTGCCATCGCCTTGCCCTGGCGGGCGCCGGTTTGCAGCAGCAGGATCATGTCCGGGCCGGGCAGCAGGTACACCACTGCCAACGCGACTAAAAACAACCAGAGTTCTGCCATGTGCCTGCCCCTTGCGGTAGGTGATTCGTAGGGCAATTTTAGGGGCGAAGGCCGGGGCAGGTGCTTGCGTAGTCAGATGGAAAAGCGTCTAGTCTTGGCACAATCTGCCACTTTTTTCGCGCGAAACATTTCACTTATGCCAAATCTGAAGCTGGACGCATTTGACCGCAAGATTCTTGAAGCCCTGCAACGGGATGGCCGGCTGAGCAACGTGCAACTGGCGGACGAGATTGGCCTCTCGGCCTCGCCCTGCTTGCGGCGTGTGCGGCTGCTGGAAGAGGCCGGGGTGATTCGTGGTTATCAGGCAAGCCTGGACCGGGATGAAGTCGGGTTGGGGCTGACGGTGTTTGTCGGGGTGAAAGTGGAGCGGCATAACGACGAACAGGCGGAGGCGTTTCGGTTGGCGGTGACGGCGCTGCCCCAGGTGATTTCGGCGTTTCTGGTGTCGGGGGAGTCGGATTTCCTGCTGCAAGTGGTGGTGCCGGACTTGCGCGGGTATGAGCGGTTCCTGACCGGGAGCTTGTTGAAGTTGCCGGGGGTGAGTGATATCCGCAGCAACTTCGCGATTCAGACGGTGAAGACGCCCGGGGCATTGCCGCTGAGTCACCTTCCCGGCTAGATCGTTCCTACGCTCCGCGTGGGAATGCCGCCCTGGACGCTCCGCGTCCGCTTTAAAGTCGTGACGCGGAGCGTCACCGGATGCATTCCCACGCAGAGCGTGGGAACGATCAGATAAGGACGCCGGGGGCACCTTCCCGGCTGGTGCTTTCTTATTGTGATAAGGACGCTTGTTGTGGCGAGGGAGNNTGCGTAGCGGCCCCAAAATCCTGGGAGCGCTGCGCACTCCAGCGGGAGCAAGCTCCCTCGCCACTGGGGTTGTGTGGATTTGGGGAGGGAGGTGGTCGTCAGGTCCACCAGTAGCGCACGAGATGAAAGAAGATCGGCGCGGCAAAACACACTGAATCCAGCCGATCCAGCATCCCGCCGTGGCCCTCGATCATGTGCCCCCAATCCTTCACGCCCCGGTCGCGCTTGATCGCCGACATCACAATCCCGCCCGCAAACCCCAGCAGGTTGATCAACAGTGCAATCAGGAACGACTGCCAGGGATTGAACGGCGTGGTCCACCACAGCGCCGCGCCAATCAGCGACGACAGCAGAATCCCGCCGACAAACCCTTCCACGGTTTTAGACGGCGACAAGTTGGGCGCGATCTTGTGTTTGCCGAACAGCTTCCCGCACACGTACTGCAACACGTCCGACAGTTGCACCACGATCACCAGGTAGGCAATCAGCAGCAGGTTGCGGCCTTCGTAGCCGACGATATCCAGGGTCAGCAGCGCCGGCACGAAGGACACACAGAACACCGCGATCATCAGCCCCCATTGCACTTTCGATGCCCGTTCCAGGAAGTGCGTGCTGTCGCCGCCCAATGACGCGAGGATCGGCAACAGCAGGAACACGTACACCGGGATAAAGATCGAGAACAACCCGTACCAGTCGAAATAGATCAGCAGGTATTGCAGTGGCAAGGCCAGGTAAAACGCGGCTACCAGTGCCGGATAATCGCTGCGCCGGGTGGGTGTCAGCGTGAGGAATTCCCGCAGCGCATAGAACGACACGGCGTAAAACAGCAGGATCACCGCGCCGGTGCCGAGCCAGAACGCCACGCCGATCACCACCACCATCACCCACCACGCATTGATGCGGGCGTTGAGGTTGTCGATCACCGCGTTGGGTGTGCCACGGGTGCGCAGTTTGAGGATCAGGCCGATCAGCGAGGCGAGCACGAGGATCGCGCCGATCCCGCCGAACAACATCAGGGTTTGGCTATCCATCTCAGGAATGCTCCGGGGCAAGGGCGAGCAAGGCGTCGCGGGTGCGGGCGAGGAACAGCGCCTTGTCTTCGCCGTCCTCCAGTTGCAGCGGTGCGCCGAAGCTGGTGGTGCACAGCAAGGGCAGCGGCAGCACACGGCCCTTGGGCATGACCCGGTTGAGGTTGGCGATCCACACCGGGATCAATTCGGCTTGTGGATAACTCTTGGCCAGGTGATACAGCCCGCTTTTGAACGGCAACAGGCCGTCTTCCAGGTTGCGCGTGCCCTCGGGAAAGATGATCAGCGAGTCGCCGTTTTCCAGGGCCTGAAGCATCGGCGCCAGAGGGTTATCCACAGGGTCCTTGCGCTCGCGGTCGATCAGCACGCCGTTGAACACCCGGTTGATGATGTAGCGGCGCAGGGCGCTGGTGTTCCAGTAGTCGCTGCCGGCCACCGGGCGGGTGAATTTACGCAGGTTCTGCGGCAACGAGGCCCACAGCAGCACGAAATCGCCGTGGCTGCTGTGGTTGGCGTAGTAGATGCGTTGCACCGGCACCGGCGCGCAGCCAAGCCACAGGCTGCGGGCGCCGGTGACGGTGCGGGCCATGGAGGTAATCAGGGTGGCGACCACGGGTTCGAACATGAGGATTCCTTATCCGGCGAAGGGCAGCCAGGGGCTGGCCAGGATGACGGCCACGGTCAGCAGCACTTGCGCCGCCAGCAGGTAGGCTTGCTTGCGCAACAGTTTCAAGGCGCCGCGACGGCGCTCGGTCCAGGGGCGGCCTGCGCGTTTGGCGGATTGCAGGCCAAGGGTGTGCATGGCCTGGTCGAAGTCGGGCGTGCGGTC
>NZ_JACARK010000025.1:0-4557 GCF_013386655.1 Pseudomonas sp. K5002
CGCGTTTGCAGTCGGCGCAAGCCACCGCCACCCAGATGACCGCCAATACCACCAGCGCCGTGCAAGAGGCGGCGGGCACCTTGCGCTGGCGCATCGGCATGGGCCTGGCAGTTGTAGGTTTTGGTGTATTGCTGTTGATTGCTGTAGTGCTCGGCCGTCGGGTGGTCAATCGCCTGAAGCTGCTGATTGCAGCCATGGACGACCTGGCGGCAGGCGAGGGCGACCTGACCAAGCGTGTGCAGATCAATAGCCGGGACGAAATCGGCGACATGGCCTCGGCGGTCAATCGCTTTGTGGATAAGTTGCAGCCGATCGTGCGTGAAGCCGGTGATGTGGCCCAGCGTACCGGCGTGGAAATCGGCGCGATGACCCTGCGCAATGCGGGTGCCGATGCGGCCGCCGGCTTGCAGCGTGATGAGGTTGCCGAAAGCCTGCGGGCGCTGTCGCAAATGGCGGATGAGGCCCAGGCGGAAAGCCATGCGATGCAGGCGGCCTTGCAGCAGGTGGTGGATATTCGCCAGGCGACTGATGAAAATTCCCGCACTTCAGCCGAAGTCGGCAGCTTGATCGAGGCGTTGGCGGGGCAGGTGCAGGCCGGTTCCAAGGTGATCGAGCGGCTGGCGCAGCAGAGCGAGCAGATCGAGGTGGTGTTAACGGTGATCCACGGGATTGCCGAGCAAACCAACCTGCTGGCGCTCAACGCGGCTATTGAGGCGGCGCGAGCCGGTGAGACCGGGCGCGGCTTTGCGGTGGTGGCGGACGAGGTTCGCGCCCTGGCCAGTAAAACCCAGAGTTCTACCGGCGACATCCAGGCCCACATCGTGGCCTTGCAGCAAGGCGCCCGTGAGGCTGTGGAAACCATCGGCAAGGCCGGGCGCCAGGCCAGCGAAGGTTTGCTGGTATTACGCGACAGCGTGCGCCTGCAGCAGTCGGTGCAGGCCTCGGTGGAGCAGGTGCATGCAGCGATTGGCCTGGCGACGCGGGCGGCTGAGCATCAGGCGCAGGGTGCGCATGCGGTGCGTGGGCGGGTGGAGATCATCCATGCCCAGGCAGAGCGGGCCGCTCAGGCGGTGGTAGAGACCACCGCCAGCGGCAAGGTGCTGGATGGGTTGGCGGCGCAGTTGAAGGCGAGCCTGGGGCAGTTCCGGGCTTGATGTCGCCTGGTGCGGCCCTTTCGCGAGCAAGCCCGCTCCCACATTCGACCGAGTTCCTTCAGTTGAAATGCAATCAAATGTGGGAGCGGGCTTGCTCGCGAAGGGGCCAGTCCGGTCTACATGGAATCAAGCGTCGCGAAACAACCAAGGCTGGCTGGCCCGGTGTTTGGTTTCAAACGCGGCAATCGCATCGCCGTCCTGCAAGGTCAGGCCGATGTCGTCCAGGCCATTGATCAGGCAGTGCTTGCGGAAGGCGTCCACTTCAAAGTGATACACCTTGCCGTCCGGACGGGTCACGGTCTGCGCCGCCAGGTCGATGGTCAACTGGTAGCCCACATCGGCTTCCACCTGCTGGAACAACTCATCCACTTCGGCATCGCTCAAGATGATCGGCAGCAAGCCGTTCTTGAAGCTGTTGTTGAAGAAGATGTCGGCGTAGCTCGGCGCGATGATGCTGCGAAAGCCATATTCTTCCAGGGCCCACGGCGCGTGCTCACGGCTGGAGCCGCAACCGAAGTTTTCCCGGGCCAGCAACACGCTGGCACCCTGGTAACGCTCGGCGTTGAGTACAAAGTCCTTGTTCAGCGGGCGCTTGGAGTTGTCCTGGTAGGCGTAGCCCACGTCCAGGTAGCGCCACTCGTCGAACAGGTTCGGGCCAAAACCGGTGCGCTTGATCGATTTCAAGAACTGCTTGGGAATGATCTGGTCGGTGTCCACGTTGGCACGGTCCAACGGCGCGACTAAACCGGTGTGTTGAGTAAAAGCTTTCATCGGGTATTCCTCAGATCAATTCGCGAACGTCGATGAAACGACCGTTGACGGCAGCCGCAGCAGCCATGGCCGGGCTGACGAGGTGGGTACGGCCACCGGCGCCCTGACGCCCTTCGAAATTACGGTTGGAGGTGGACGCGCAATGCTCGCCCGACTCCAAACGGTCCGGGTTCATCGCCAGGCACATCGAGCAGCCCGGCTCGCGCCATTCAAAACCGGCTTCGAGGAAGATCTTGTCGAGGCCTTCGGCTTCAGCCTGGGCCTTGACCAGGCCCGAACCTGGCACCACGATCGCCTGCTTGATGGTCGAGGCGACTTTGCGGCCCTTGGCGATCACCGCCGCAGCGCGCAAATCCTCGATCCGCGAGTTGGTGCAGGAGCCGATGAATACGCGATCCAGCTGGATGTCGGTAATCGCCTGGTTGGCTTTCAAGCCCATGTACTTCAAGGCGCGCTCGATGGAACCACGCTTGACCAGGTCGGTTTCCTTGGCCGGGTCCGGCACGTTCTGGTCAACGGCCAACACCATTTCCGGCGAGGTGCCCCAGCTGACTTGCGGCTTGATCTGGGTGGCGTCGAGGGTAACCACGGTGTCGAACACCGCATCGGCGTCGGAAACCAGGTCTTTCCAGGCTTCGACAGCGGCGTCCCAATCAGCACCGGCAGGTGCGAACGGGCGACCCTTGACGTAGGCAATGGTCTTTTCGTCCGCCGCTACCATGCCCACACGGGCACCGGCTTCGATGGACATGTTGCAGATGGTCATGCGGCCTTCGATGGACAGGTCGCGAATCGCGCTGCCGGCGAATTCGATGGCGTGGCCGTTACCGCCGGCGGTGCCGATCTTGCCGATCACCGCGAGGACGATGTCTTTGGCGGTGACGCCGAAAGGCAACTCACCTTCCACCGACACCAACATGTTCTTCATTTTCTTGGCGACGAGGCACTGGGTGGCGAATACATGTTCCACCTCGGAGGTACCAATACCGTGGGCCAGGGCGCCAAACGCCCCGTGGGTAGAGGTGTGGGAGTCGCCGCAAACCACGGTCATGCCGGGCAAGGTAGCGCCCTGCTCCGGGCCGATCACGTGAACGATGCCCTGGCGCACGTCATTCATCTTGAATTCGGTGATGCCATATTCGTCGCAGTAATCATCGAGGGTCTGCACCTGGAGGCGCGACACGGTGTCGACGATGGCGTCGATCCCGCCTTTACGCTCCGGGGTGGTCGGCACGTTGTGGTCCGGGGTGGCGATGATCGAGTCGACGCGCCAAGGCTTGCGCCCGGCCAGTCGCAGGCCTTCGAACGCTTGGGGCGAGGTCACTTCATGGATGATGTGACGGTCGATGTAGATCAGCGACGACCCATCATCGCGCCGTTTCACTTCATGGGAATCCCAAAGCTTGTCGTAAAGCGTTTTGCCGGCCATCACGCGGTCCTCATCAGGTGTTTCTATGCCCCGGGCCTTGAACGATTCAATAACCCTTTGGCTTGTGAGGCTGATGGTATGGCGCTACATTAAATAACTCAAATTCATATTTTTTATGCTTTGGATTACCAACTGGAATAGCACAATGGACCTGGCCAACCTCAATGCCTTTATCGCCATCGCCGAGACCGGCAGCTTCTCCGGTGCCGGTGAACGCCTGCACCTGACCCAACCGGCCATCAGCAAGCGCATCGCCGGCCTGGAGCAACAATTAAAGGTGCGCCTGTTCGACCGGCTGGGGCGTGAAGTCGGCCTCACCGAAGCCGGACGGGCGCTGCTGCCCCGGGCGTATCAGATTCTCAATGTACTGGACGACACCCGCCGCGCCCTGACCAACCTCACCGGCGAAGTCAGCGGGCGCCTGACGCTGGCCACCAGCCATCACATCGGCCTGCACCGCTTGCCACCGGTCCTGCGCACGTTCACCCGGGAATACCCGAATGTCGCGCTGGACATTCAGTTTCTCGATTCGGAAGTGGCCTACGAAGAAATCCTCCATGGCCGCGCCGAAGTGGCCGTAATCACCCTGGCGCCGGAGCCCCACACGCTGGTGCGGGCCACCCCGGTGTGGGACGACCCACTGGATTTCGTGGTGGCGCCGGAACACAGCCTGATCAGCAACGGCAGCGTCAGCCTGGCGGACATCGCCCGGCACCCGGCGGTGTTTCCCGGCGGCAACACCTTTACCCACCATATCGTGCAGCGGCTGTTCGAGGCCCAGGGCCTGACGCCAAACATCGCCATGAGCACCAACTACCTGGAAACCATCAAGATGATGGTCTCCATTGGCCTTGCCTGGAGCGTATTGCCGCGCACCATGCTCGATGACCAGGTGGCACGCATCGCTTTGCCGGGCATACAGCTCAGTCGCCAGCTAGGCTATATCGTGCACACCGAAAGGACGCTGTCGAACGCTGCGCGGGCTTTCATGAGCCTATTGGATGCACAGGTCGATCTGCCAGGGAATCAGGCTTGAATCGCCGTGGCCCGTAGACCGTGGAACCCGCGCCGAACGCCCATCGAGCCAAGGCCCTTTGATAATGCGCAACCCCGTCGATACCGTGCCACCCCTGCCCCGCATCTACGCCCTGGACCCACAGGAGGCGGAGCAAAGCTGGGACAGCGCGCCGCAACTGCTGGCGG
>NZ_JACARK010000250.1:0-2931 GCF_013386655.1 Pseudomonas sp. K5002
GCGCTTGTCGGAGTCGCCGGTCAAGGCGCCCAGCAATGCACCACCGGCCGCACCCAGGGCGGCGCCGGTGACCACCGACTTGGTCAGGTCCGAATCGGTAGCACGCAGGTGCTGCACCGGCTCGTAGCAGTTCGGGTAGTACTCGACCTTGGTGGTCGAGGCGACCTTGTTGGTCGGCGACGTTGCGCAACCGGTCAGCACCGTGCTGAAGCCTGCGGCAATCAGCAGCAGATGACGCTTGGAAACCGCCTTACGGGAAAAAATCATCGTTGTGTTCTCTTTTAAGTTTGACTTGCCCAGCGCGGCCCACCGCCGCCTGAGTCCCTTCCAAGCTCGCTGTACAACCAGCGGTCAAGACCGCTGACCGCTCGCTGCGAGCAATTCCTTCAAAATCGTCGCCGGGTCGGCCCGCTGTTGCTTGCGGTAGTTGCCCACATGGCGAACGAATAACGTCGCACGCGTCACCAGGCTCTTGCCCAGTACCGGCTTGCGATCCAACTCTTCCTTGATCCGTTGAAACTGCGCCTGGATCACCGCATCGGTGTAGCGCGTGCCGGTGGCCAGGTTGTCGATGTAGATCGCCACCGCGCCGTCCAGCGCACTGCGCCCATTGGTGATCGCCGTGGCGAACAGCTGCGCGCTGGCCTCGTCCTTGGCGTCGATGGCCTGCTGGCGGCTCTTCTGCAAATTGATCAGGCGGATGTTGTAGTTGTTGATGGTCTCGGCCACCAGGGCCGCGGACTGAATCAGGTTGCCGGCCGCTTCTTCGCGCTGCTGGGCGATCAGCGAGACGTTGCGCTTGAGCTCTTCGTTGACCAGGCCGAGCTCCGCTTGCAGGCGCGGGTCGACGCTGGCGGCGATGATGCTGTCCAGGCGCTTGGTCGGGTCCTGGGCGTCGTCGATGGCATCGGTCAGCGAGGCCAGGCGACCTTCCTTCTGCCACTGGGCGAACAGTTCCTTGTAGCGCGAACGCGGTGCCGACAAGGCGCCAATCGCCACGCGAAAGCCGGTGGTCTCGTTGCTTTGTTCGGTACCGTCGGCGGCGAACAACGGGTACTCGCGGCGCATGCCGGTGAACAGCGTGCCCTCGCCTTCCAGGTAGTTGCCGCCCTTGACCACGAACCCACCATAGGTGCCCTGGCGACGCCCGGCGTGCACCAGTTGAAAGGACTCCTGGACCATTTCCGCTGCGTTGCCGATCACATCGAACATGCCGATCGGGTTGGGCAGCTTGGTGCCAATGGGCATCAGCCGTGCGGCCTGGCCGGTGCCACCGGCGACCTGATTGAACACCGCGTAATCGGCAAGGGGACCATCGCTTTCGCTGCCCTCGGTACGCCGTGGAAACAGCCGGCCTTCAAGGTCCTGACGGCTGACCGCCTGGCCACCGCGCGCGGCAAACTCCCACTCCACTTCGGTAGGCAGGCGCACAAAGCCCAGCCCGCCGTCATCTGCCGAAGCACCGCGACCACTCACCGGCAACAGCTCGCGGTGGTATTTCATCAACCAGGCGCTGTACACCGCCGAGAAACGTTCGGCTTCAAAGCGCGACAGCTTGACCTTGGGCAAGCGCGCCGCCATCCCGGTAGGCACATCACACGCCGGGGCGGGTTCGCCGCTGGCCAGGGATTGCGCCTGGGACATGACCTGCGCATATTGCCGCGCAGTGACTTCGTACTTGCCGATGAAGTACAGCATCGGCTTGAGCGGGGTCTTGGCGTCGGTCTTCGGCATCAGCGGCGCAATGACCTTGTTCCAGTCCTTGGGCAGGTCCTTGAGGGTGAACTGGCCGTTGATGAAGTCGCGGCGATAACCGGAAATGAACGACTGCTGATAGCCCGCTTCACCTTCGCTGAACGGGTAGCCGAGGCTGATCTCGCGGTCATCCAGGGTGCCCTGGGCCAGCACGTAGGCATAGCGGAACACCATGTTGCCTTCGCAGGGCAGCGGCAGGCTGACGTCATCCGGCAACGGCTTGGGGTTGTCCAGCTTGTCGCTCGCCTCATCGGCCCAGGCCACGCAGGACAGGGTCAGCGCCATGGCGGCGCCCAGTAACTTATACATCTCTGATTCCTTCAGAAGCCTGGATACGCGCCACACGCCAACCGCCACACGCCGCCGCCACGGCGCTGACGCCGAGGACAGCTGCCAGGGCCAGGCCGTAGTGACGCGCCAGCAGGTGACTGGCGTATTCGCCCGGCACCTGCACGAATAATTGGTTCAGGCCGGACTCTGCCAAGCCATATAAAAGCCCACTCAATACAGCGGCAAACCCCGCGCTGTAGAGCGCCTGCAACACCACAAACAGCAACAACCCGGCGGTGGAAAACCCCAACAGCCGCAATACCGACAGCTCCCGACGCTTGCGTGCAACCGACGCCAGCGCCCCGGCAAAGATCGCGGCAAACGCGCCCGCCAACGCCAGCCCGGCGATGATCCAGAACACGATCGACAGGTTGCGGCTCAACGACTGCACCTGAGCGATGGTCTGGGCCTGGGTCGACACCAACAGATTCTGCCCGGCGAAATACACCCGCAGCGGCTCCACATCCACCAGGCGCCGCGCATACAAACGGAACGCCGGGTATACCCGTTGCTCGCTGACGCCCACCGCATCGCCGTCCCAGCCAAACGCCGGCACCGCGCGGCCATCGCGATAATCTTCCGCTGCTTCCAGCAAGCCCAAGGGTGCAAACAATCCATCCCGGGCGAAGGCTTCCAGCGGCGCTACCTGCAGCACTTGAACCCGCAGGCGTTGCGACTCGATGCGCCCCGCCACCTGGCGCCCAAAACTCGCCTCCAGCCAATCCCCGGCCTTTGCCCCGAGCTTTTCGGCAGCGGTGTGGCTCAGCACGATTTGATCCAGGCCCTTGGGCATCGGCAGGCCGGCCAGCAATGGGTCGTTGGCGGCGGTCGGCAGCATCTCCACCG
>NZ_JACARK010000251.1:0-22203 GCF_013386655.1 Pseudomonas sp. K5002
ATCGACCTGCTGACCGACCTGTCGCGCCACCGCACCCTGATGCAAAACCCGCTGACGTCCACCGCCACCCGCGATGCCGCCCACGCGTTGCTCGCCAGTGACGGTGTAGGTGTGACAGTGATCAGCGACAGCGTCGGCTTCGTTGCCCAGCGCACCCTGGCGATGGTGGTCAACCTGGCCTGCGATATCGCCCAGCAACGCATCGCCAGCGTCGACGACATTGACCAGGCCGTACAACTCGGCCTGGGTTATCCACAAGGCCCGCTCGCCTGGGGCGATGCCCTCGGGCCACGGCGCATCCTCACGATTTTGCAACGCATGAGCGAACTTACCCACGACCCACGTTATCGCCCCAGCCCCTGGCTGCGGCGGCGTGCGGCGCTGGGGATTTCCCTGCGTCATGAAGAGCCGGCAGTCGGCTGATTTCGATTCATCACAGGACAAGAATAATGGGTGCATTGACAGGTTTGCGGGTGCTGGACTTAAGCCGGGTATTGGCCGGGCCCTGGTGTGGCCAGGTGTTGGCCGACCTGGGCGCGGAAGTGATCAAGATCGAACGGCCACAGAGTGGCGACGATACCCGCGGCTGGGGCCCGCCGTGGATGAAGACCGACACCGGCGAGTCGTCCGGGCAGGCGTCTTATTACCAGTCCACCAACCGCGGCAAACTATCCGTGGCCATTGACCTGGCCACCAGCGAAGGCCAGGAACTGGTGCGGGCCCTGGCGGCCAGCTCCGACGTACTGATCGAAAACTACAAGGCCGGTTCCCTGGCGCGTTATGGCCTGGATTACGCGACCCTGGCCGAGATCAATCCACGGTTGGTGTACTGCTCCATCACCGGCTTCGGCCAGACCGGCCCGCGCGCCGAAGAACCCGGCTACGACTTCATCATCCAGGGCATCGGCGGCCTGATGAGCATCACCGGCGAACGCGACGACCTGCCCGGCGGCGGCCCGCAAAAAGTCGGCGTGGCGTTCTCCGACCTGATGACCGGCCTGTATTCCACCGTCGCGATCCAGGCCGCGCTGCTCAGCCGCGAACGCACCGGCGTTGGCCAACACATCGACATGGCGCTGCTGGACGTACAAGTGGCAACCCTGGCCAACCAGAGCATGAACTACCTGGCCTCGGGCAAGGTGCCGCAGCGTTTCGGCAACGCCCACGCCAACATCGTGCCGTACCAGGTGTTCCGCGCCGCCGACCGCGACTTCATTATTGCCTGCGGCAACGACAGCCAGTTTGTAGCGCTGTGCCACAGCATCGGTTTGCCGCACCTGCCGGAAGACCCGCGCTTTCGGCGCAATGCCGATCGGGTTGCGCATCGGGCGGAGATTGTCGAACTGTTGTCGGCGCACTTTCTGGGGCGCACGGCGGACGAGTGGGTGGCGAGTATTCACGCCTCGAAAGTACCGGTGGGGGCGATCAACAACATCGCGCAATCCCTGGAAGAGCCGCAGGTGATTGCCCGTGGGTTGATGGTGAAGATCCCGCATCCCAGGAATCCGCAGTTCGAGATGGTCGGCAGCCCGATCAAGATGTCGGGCACGCCGGTAGAGTATGTAAGGCCGGCGCCGATGTTGGGGCAGCATACCGATGAGGTACTGGGCGAGCGCCTCGGGTTGTCGGCAGAGCAGTTGGGGCAGCTCAAGGCAGGAGGGGTGATTGAGCAACTCGACTGAAGGATGGCGGCCCATAAGGCCGCCATCTTTGCGCACGACTTTTTAGCGCGCGACTTCTTTAAGGTAGGCAGTTCGGGCCGCAACGGCAGTCGGCGTGAAATCCGTAAACACACCGTCAACACCGGCGCGGAAAAAGGCCATGTATTCCGCCGCCGGGTTGCCCTTGTAGGCACCTGCCAGGTATTTGGCTTCGTTGCGGAAGGTGAAAATATGCACGAACAGGCCGGCCTTGTGCGCATCGCTGATCAGGCTGGTGGGCTTGAAGGTATCGACCTCGGGCAAGCCGGGGTTATGCGCTGAAGCGGCGGTCAGCGACATCGCTTGCGGCTTCCATGGCCCGATGCCGTCGGCATAGGTCTTGACCTCGGCCAGCCCGGCCGGGGTCAGCATCGCACCAAAGGCGCGTGGGTCGCCGGCGACGGTCCAGCTGTAGGGGCGGCCGCTGACGAAGGTGTTGGGTTTGTCGGTGATGAAAATGGTCTCGCCGGTCTTGAAGTTCACCCCGTTCCCATCCACCAGTTGAACCGCCCTGGTTTGCAGGCCGATGGAGCGCAGGTATTTCAGGCTGTTCGGGTCGAAGCTCTGCACGAACACCGGCGCGTCTTTGCGATTGAGGTTGTTGTCTTCAAGGGTCTTGAGAAACGCCGCTTCGAACGGATGACTGCCCGGCGAGCCGCAGCCGTTGGCGATGGCCTGGGCATTGTTCCAGATCGGGTTCTTGCTTTCCGGGTAGGTGGTAATCACGCGGCCCGTGGCGGCGCTTTTGGCTTTCGCGATGTCGATCACTTCCTGGAAACTCAGGATCGGCAGCTTGCCGTTGAGTTCGGTCGGGCGCTCGTCGCGGGCATCATACGTCGTGCCGCCGATCCATTGCTTGAGTTCGGCCAGGGTGAAATCGCTGATTGACCAGTCGTTGGTATGGTCTTCGCCATCCACGATCAAGGACTTCAACACGGATTTTGGATCGTTGGGGTCAGTCAGATCACTCAGGTACTGGGCCGGGCCATTTTCTGCAGTGGCCGGATACCTGACGTTAACCAGTACACCCGGCACCGTGCGCTTGCGGCGTGCAACTTCGGGATTGGTCTTCGCGACGTCGCTGATGTTGGTGTTGTCGCTCAACCAGGGATTGTGCCGGGCCACCAATACACAGTCCTTGGTCATGTGCAGGTCCAGCTCCAGCGAATCCGCACCAGCGTCGGCTGCATGCTCGTAGGAGGCCCGGGTTTCTTCCGGGTACAGTCCTGGCAGGCCGCGATGGCCGATAACCAGCGGCGGTGCGCCGTCCAGGGTTTTGAAGGAACCAGAGGCGGCAGGCGCGCTTCCGGTCACACTGTCACACGCGCTCACCGTCAGGCTGCATCCGATAACGATAAAACGGGCAAGCAGGGTTTTTACCGCTGGCGGGCCTGAGCGAGTGTGCATGTGTCGTCCTTCAAGAAGAGGGTAGGGGCGGGGTATCTGCGGATGTTGGCGTTGACGTATGACAGCGTCGTGACAGGAAGTGGCGTGGTGATTTTCCAGCGCGGCGCACCTGGGGTGAAGCAAAAATCTCACTGAATGCTTGACTTCTCCTTTTCAATCAGTAGCATACGGCGCATTCCGCGATAGCTCAGTTGGTAGAGCAAATGACTGTTAATCATTGGGTCCCTGGTTCGAGTCCAGGTCGTGGAGCCATACAAGGTTCCAGAGAAGGCTTTCAAAATCTCTGAAACCCCCGAAAAACCCGCCTTCTGGCGGGTTTTTTCATTTTGGCGTTCTGTCGGATTCCGGTGGGTACCAGCCATTTTAAGGGTAGAGTTTGGGATAAAGGTCAGTTCGATAATAGGGAGTACCCTTATGTCGCGCACTACTGCTCCACTCTCCGACGCCGCTTGCCGTTCGGCCAAGCCCACAGACCGCGCCTACAAGCTTTTCGACGGCGACGGCCTTTACCTTCTAGTCCAACCCAATAGCCGCAAAGGCTGGCGTCTCAGATACGTCAAACCTGATGGCCGGGAAGGACTGACCTCATTCGGCAACTACCCCATCGTTGGCCTCGCGGATGCGCGCCGTAAGCGCTTGGAGGTCAAGCGAATGCTGGCGGATGGCATTGACCCCATAGGAGCCAAGAACCTAGCCAAGACGGACGCTCTGATCAAAGGCCGCACCTTTGAAAGCGTTGCCCTCGGCTGGCACACGGAAATGTCAGCCAAGTGGGCACCAGACTATTCCAAGACAGTGATGAATCGCCTCAAAACTCACCTCTTCCCGCTGATCGGCGCCCGCGCCATTGTTGACCTTGATACCCACGACCTGATGCGGCCCCTGGACGCGATTAAGAGGCGCGGAACGATAGACATTGCTTTAAGGGTACAAAACTACCTGCAGAGCATCATGCGCGAGGCAAAGCGCCTCCGGCTTATCACCGTAAACCCTGCTTACGACCTCGTAGGCTCGATCAAAGCCTCGCGAGTCATCCACCGCCCCGCCTTATCCTTATCGCGTTTGCCTGAATTGCAGGAACGGATCGACACTTATAAAGGCCGCGCACTTACCCGGCTGACGGTCTTGCTGTCGCTGCACGTGTTTGTACGCTCCAGCGAGCTGCGCTTCGCCCGCTGGAGCGAGTTCGACCTCAAACGTGGCGTCTGGGAAATACCCGACACGCGACCAGCGTTGGAAGGCGTACCCTTTTCCACAAGGGGTACGAAGATGGCAGGCGATATCCATCTTGTACCCTTATCGCCGCAAGCGATCGCCCTGCTCGAACAGATCTACGCAATCACAGGCAAATTTGACTTGGTGTTCGCAGGCGATACCAAATCTTGGAAACCAATGTCCGAAAACACGGTGAACAGCGCGCTTCGGAAGATGGGGTACGACACCAAATCCGAGATCTGTGGGCATGGGTTTCGTTCGATGGCCTGCAGCGCACTGATCGAGTCAGGTTTGTGGACAGACACAGCCATTGAGCGGCAGATGAGCCACAAGGAACGCAACAACGTCCGCGCCGCGTACATCCACAAGGCCGAGTTCATCGAAGAGCGCAGGCTGATCATGAACTGGTGGAGTCGCTACCTTGAGGCTAATCAGCAGAAGCATGTCAGCCCACGCGAATTCGCCAATCAGACGGGTGGGAATGTCACTCGCCTAAAAGCAAAACGTGGCGCAACTGAGTAAGCGCTCGGTCCTCATATCTCAGTGATCCGCTTTGTCCACGCGGGTCCATCCAAATAGGGCTGCAAAGCCGCCCTGTTTGGATGGACCTCCCTTAAAAAATCTAAAGCCCATATAGCTATCTGTGGAAAACCACCGATTTCCGCCGGTGAATAATTTCATCCACCACCGCAGAGCTCCGGAAAATTCGAGCCTTGACCCAAATTATCCACTTTGCCCGTCTCTTTCTCCCGGAAAGAGACGGGCACTCCTACCACTGCTGCAGCCCACCTCGTACAAGGCTTTGCGGCATTCCCCCTCGTGACAATCGGCGCGACAAACACCGAAGTCACCAGCAACAGCGATGCAGATGATGGTGCCGCAGCCCACGGAATGGACTGCACCTGACTGACAGTCAGGCATGCCCCAGTCATCGCATCACTGCCTTCACCCGACTCAGGATCTCGCGCATTGGTCTCGTCAGCCAGCGCAGCTTCCGCCCGCCCACTTCTTCGGAAGTGCTCAGGAGGCTAGATCATGAGATGCCCAAGCTCACGGTCGTAAAGAGCCGCCAGTCCCGCGTTAGTGGACAACCCTCACAGGTCGCAGGGGCCTTGATCCCTGATAACACTCAACATTCTTGGCGGGATGACGTGGGGACAGTTTTAAAAGTTTTGGCTTCGAGAGGACTTCTATCATGGCACTGGTGGGCAGGCGAGATGGACGCAATTTTGGCTATGGTCGGCAGTTGAGCTATGCCGGGCCGCAAGCGCTCAAAGACCTATTTGGCGGCGGACATTACGGCACGGTCAAGGCACACAGTGATCGGTGGCAGGCGTTTGTGCGCTGGTGTCGGTCGGAGGATGGGCTAGGGTTTAACGATGCGCGGCAGATAGATCGCCAAACCTTGCTGGACTACACCGGACATCTGCGCCAACAAGTTGGACAAGGTGAGCTGGCTATCGCCACTGCGCAAAACCGGTTGTCCAGTGTGAATCGAACCATGGCCGCGCTTCGCGGTGATCAGTATGTGAAAGTGCCGAGCCCGAGTGAGGCGCTGGGAATGCGACGCACCACTGTTCGTCGTTCAGTGCCGCAAGGCCAAGACCGCGA
The DNA here is from genome assembly GCF_013386655.1 of Pseudomonas sp. K5002. Lineage (NCBI taxonomy): Bacteria > Pseudomonadati > Pseudomonadota > Gammaproteobacteria > Pseudomonadales > Pseudomonadaceae > Pseudomonas > Pseudomonas sp. K5002. The sequence continues at coordinate 5,934 of NZ_JACARK010000251.1, forward strand.
ACAGGTGAAGCGGATCGTCGACGTGCTCTGCGAACACCAAATGCCGCGCGCGGCGGCGATCGCTCAGTTGGCACGAGCCACCGGCATGCGCTTACGCGAGGTCATATTGGCGGACCTACCGCGTTTAAAACGTGAGGCCGAACACTACGGCAAGATGAACATCCAGGATGTCACCAAAGGTGGCCGCTCAGGTGCGTCGGCCCCTCGCTGGATCACGGTGAACGATCAAATCCGCGGCGCTCTGGCATTCGCCCATCATGTCTCGCCTGACGGTAGCCACAACCTGTTAGCACCGCACGAAAGTTATCTGGACTTCACACAGAGCTCCGTCCGCCCCGTTCGAGACCTCCTCCATACGCACGAACTCAAAGGCTTTCACGACTTGCGGGCGGCCTATGCGTGTGAACGCTATGAACAGATCACCCATCATCTCGCGCCCATCAACGGTGGCCGCTGCTATCAGCTCGACCGACGGTTAGATCAGGAGGCCCGAGTACAAATCAGCGATGAACTCGGGCACGGCCGTATCGACGTGGTGTCGGCTTACATTGGCGGTCGAACATGAGCAAGGCATTCGATATGGAGCTGTTCCTGGCCGGCGTTCTGACCGGATCGCATTCCACACGCCAACGCCACCTTCGTCAGGCGGAGGCTATCCAAACAGCAATCGCTGAGCGATGGCAGCGCGACAACCCATGGACTTGGCAGAGAAAACACCTTGCGTGGTTTTTAAAGCACCACCTAAACCAGCGCACTGACTCGACGCGTTATTACTATTTGCTGACCATGCAATTACTCACTTATCGACTAGGAAAATCCTGGCAGTTCAACCGCTAAGCGAAGGTCAGAAAACAGCCAATAACCGTCACTCCGCTGCAAAATCTCCCTTCTCCATTCTTTGGAAAAAACTCAGCCTAAGCGGATATCGTGGTTCGTGCTGCACGGTAAAAATTCATGTGAGCTTAAGCAGGGAAGGACTACACTAGCGGAGTTGTATCCATTTATTACGAAGCAAGAAGTCGGTCTAACTCTGACGCGGTCGCGCCACTGTGGTCGGCTCATTGCCGAAAGCCAGACCTTTCTTCGATCCTTACCACCGTCAACGGGACGCGAAATCCCAGGAGGTTTTCGTGGCTTATACCGCTGCAACTGATACCGACATCTCCATCCCTACCATTCCTCTGGGTGAAGTGCTGCCTTGGGCAATCTTCGGTGGCCTGCTGCTAATGCTCGCGATCTACTTCGTCGGCGCCGAACAAGGCGCCACGGCGGTATTCAAAGGCATGTACGTGCACGAGTTCGTACACGATAGTCGTCATCTTCTGGGTTTCCCCTGCCACTGATTTCTTGAGGTATTTCACATGACTGGTCGTTTACTCGTCAGGGGCATGCTTGTCGGTCTAATTGCAGGCCTTCTGGCATTTGGATTCGCCAAAGTGTTTGGTGAGCCACAGGTGGACAAGGCGATTGCTTTCGAAGAAAGCATGGCGCATATGCACGGTGACGCCGAGGAAGAGGAGGAACTGGTTAGCCGCGACGTGCAGGGCAGCGCTGGCCTGCTAACTGGCGTTGTCGTGTACAGCGTATCGCTGGGCGGCATCTTCTCGCTGGTTTTCGCCTACGCGTTGGGTCGCATTGGCCGTGTCGGGCCTTGCGGTCTGGCAGCACTGCTGGCACTGACCGCGTTCGTGGCGGTGTTTCTTATTCCTGGCCTGAAGTATCCGCCGAATCCGCCTTCGGTTGGTAACCCAGACACAATCGGATTGCGCACTCAACTGTTCTTCCTGATCATGCTGGTGTCTGTGATCGGCGCCGTGATTTCGGTCAATGTGGGCCGCAAGCTGATCGGCCAAAACGGCATCTGGAGTGGCGCCATCAGTGGTGTCGCGCTTTATCTAGTCATCGTATCGGTCGCCGCTTACTTGTTCCCAACGATCAATGAGGTGCCAGACAACTTCTCTGCGGTACTGCTGTGGAAGTTCCGTACGGCGTCGTTAGGTATCCAGATCGTACTGTGGACTAGCCTAGGACTGATTTTCGGCAAGGTTGCCGAGTTGGCCCTATACCCATCTCGCAAGGCTGTAGGCGTCTAATTTGCTTTAACGCAGCATAAAGGAGTGGTTTGTGGCCACTCCGGTTACGCAGAAAAACGCTCGTCGCTCAAACTGCGCCATGCGCCGCCAGGTTGCGATACTGCCCTTTGAAATACAGCAATGGCTGTTCGGTATCAGCTTTTTGCAGATCCAAAGCTTTCACCTCACCAATCACGATCACGTGATCACCCGCGATATACTCGGCGTGAATCTCACAATCGAGCCAATGCAGGCTGCCATCGATGACCGGATTGCCCAGCGGCGATTCCTGCCATTCGATTCCCTGCCATTTATCCGTGCCTCGGCGAGCGAACTGGTTGGAAATCCCGGCCTGCTCACCGGACAAAATATTGACTGCGAACCGACCTGCCTCGCGAATCTTCGGATAGCTGGCCGAACTGCGCATGACGCTGAACGACACCAACGGCGGGTTCATCGAAACGCTATAGAACGACTGACAAGTAAAGCCAATCGGCTCATCACCGGTGTGCGATGTGATCACCGTAATACCGGAGGCGTAATGCCCGAGCGCCTCACGAAAGCTCACGGGCTCGATGGCAATAGCTGTAGCATTGGTAGCGGCAGTGAGTGACATCGCAGTTCCTAGTTCGACAGCTCTTTCCGAATGATCTCTGCGCCTGCACTCAACGCATTCAACTTGCCCCTTGCCACCTGACGAGGCAACGGAGCCATGCCGCAGTTGGTGCATGGATAGAGCTTGTCGGCATCGACGAACTGAAGTGCCTTGCGCAGGGTATTGGCAACCTCCTCGGGCGTCTCGATAGCATGGTTTGCCACATCAATGGCCCCCACCATTACTTTTTTGCCCCGAATGAGTTCGATCAAATCCATAGGGACGTGAGAGTTATGACATTCCAGCGAGACGATATCGATGCTGGATTTCTGCAACTTGGGGAACGCCTCTTCATATTGGCGCCATTCCGAACCAAGCGTTTTCTTCCAATCGGTGTTGGCCTTGATGCCGTAGCCGTAGCAAATATGCACGGCGGTTTCGCATTTAAGCCCTTCGATGGCTCGCTCCAAGGTGGCTACACCCCAGTCATTCACTTCGTCGAAGAACACGTTGAATGCGGGCTCATCGAACTGGATGATATCTACCCCGGCAGCCTCCAGCTCTCTGGCCTCCTGATTGAGAATCTTCGCAAATTCCCAAGCCAGTTTTTCACGGCTTTTATAGTGAGCATCGTAGAGGGTATCGATCATGGTCATTGGGCCAGGTAGGGCCCACTTGATCGGCTGCTTCGTCTGCTGGCGCAAAAATTTGGCGTCTTCGACGAACACCGGCTTTCTCCGAGCAACCGCACCTACAACCGTCGGCACGCTGGCATCGTAGCGATCTCGAATCCGGACGGTTTCACGATTCTCAAAATCGACACCTTCGAGATGCTCGATGAAGGTCGTCACAAAGTGCTGACGAGTCTGTTCGCCATCACTGACGATATCGATACCGGCCAGCTGTTGCTCCTGCAATGAGAGGCGCAGAGCGTCTTGTTTACCTTCAACTAGTTCTTCATCCTGCAATTTCCAGGGTGACCAAAGCGTTTCAGGTTGTGCAAGCCAGGAAGGTTTAGGCAGGCTACCAGCGGTCGAAGTAGGCAACAGTTTTTTCATTAAAAATGACCTTGATTTAAATTATTAAAGCGCGCAGCTAACAGACCACTGATCAAGAATGGCTTGATATGGCTTGATGAATTGTTCTTCGGCAAACTTTCCCTGTTCGGCAGCCAGTCGGCTACGCTCTTCTCGATCATAAACAATTCGAGTCAATGAGTAGTCCTGATGCTTCAAACTAGGCTGATAGAACTTTCCAGCTACGGAGTTCGCATTGTAAATCTCAGGACGGTAGATTTTCTGGAACGTATCCATTGTACTGATGGTGCCAATCAACTCAAGATCGGTGTAATCACCGAGCAAATCCTCTGAGAAGTAGAAAGCCAGTGGCGCAGCACTGTTCGGCGGCATGAAATAACGAACCTTCAAGCCCATTTTCCTGAAATACTCATCTGTCAAAGAGTACGCATCTTGCTGGTACTCAAAGCCCAGGACAGGGTGCTGGTTCTCGGTTCGCAGGTATGTCCGGGTACTTGATACGCTCAGGCAGATGACAGGTGGCTTGTCGAAATGATCTTTGTAAGCGCTTGAGTTGACGAAGCACTTAAACAGTTTGCCGTGCAAATCGCCAAAGTCATCTGGGGTGCTGAACTCCGACTGGTTCTTGTTGTGCTCCAGCAGTCTCACACTGAAGTCATAGTCTCGCACGTAGGATGAGAAATTATTACCTACAATGCCATTGATGCGTTCATTGGTTTTTCGATCAACAATGGTTGTCTTCAAAATCTCAATTAACGGAATAGGTTGGCCGCAACCTTCAGGATCAATTTTCATTTCAGCGGAGATAATGTCCAACTCGACCGCGTAACGATCACTGGTCGGATTATCCCAGTGCGCCAAAGCATTAAATCGATTGTCAATCATCTTTAAAGTGTTACGCAAATTCTCCTGACGACTCTCTCCTCTTGCTAAATTAGCAAAGTTGGTCGTAATGCGCGTATTGTCTGAGGGAAAGTAGTTTTCATCAAAACAAATTTTCTTGATAGCAAATGTGAATTCATTGTTCATCGTGACCTGCACCTATATTTTTGACAAGCCTGAACTGGCGCATTGCCTCTTTCAGCTTTGATCAACATTCTCTTCCTTCGCTCGACGGCCTGTAGATCAGCCACCGTGAAGTGCTGCACGCATTTTAAGCAGGCAGGCTACATGAACAAAAACGAATTGATTTCAAAAGAATATTAGTCACGCTCATGATGGCGTGTAGGCGCAGCGGTGAGGTCATCGTGGAGGCCCCTGTCGATCACCCCGTATACATCTGCATCGAGCAACCGTTGACGTCCTTCTTTTTGATACGTGTGAAAAACGTCGCTATGTACCAGAATATCCTGTGCTCGCACGTAAAAATACTCATGCTAGGCGATAGTGACCCGGCCATATCTGCGCGCTACCTGGTAGCGATTCTGCTTGACCGCTTCGATAACTAAAGGCGCTATCAGTTGTCTGGTCGATCCTGAATGCTCAATTCTCGGCTCATGCGCCTGCTGCTCTTTCGATTTCATTCGGATGCTTTTCCAGACTGCCTGGAATCGGCAGCAAACCAGTGTGGCCAGGAACTACGATGTCTACTGCCCAGCTCAACGCACGGAATCAAGCGATCTGCGAGAACTGGAAACTGACCTACTGACTTGGCGGTACGGTACTTCACACTGTGTACGCACTCCCGATCCCCGAACTCGCAACGGTTGAGTTGATTGCCGCCGCAGGGGCCATTGGCCAATCCTTTCGGACATGTTTCGGGACAGACATACAGCGTATCCTCAAGACGACACTGCCCGCAGGTGTTGCAGCCCATCACGGGACGTTTCAGATTTCGCTCCAATTGGTGCAACCATCGTTACCCCGTAGCGGAAGACCATACAGAGCGCTGTACGCTCCAGCCGAAAGCCTTGCTGAGCCCCGTGGTTCGACTGAAAAGGTGAGAATGGAAGGCCGACAATACGTGGTAGCGAAACGTTTCTTTCAGAGTCGCCTTCACGCTGGATTCGCCCCGATACCAATTGCCTCCAATGGGGTTAAAAGTGACTGCAACGTTGGCCATCCAAGTGCCAACTAGCTTCCCAAGCTGGCTGCCACTGTTTCAGGGAATCGATTTGGCTGACCCAAATGGAAATCCGCTGTTCCAACGCTACAAGCTCATCTGGCGTGTGGACACCGGACAGGTGGATTCCGGCATATCCCATCAACCGCAAGCCGACGATCTGGAGAGCCAAGCGATCAATGCAGCGCAAGTGTGCATGATCCTCTGAGATAGCTGCCTCAGCAGCCAGCGCTTTAAGCATAGAGGGGCTGATCACGATGCCAGGTACGCTGAAGCATGTTGGCGCGTTGCGGGGTTAACCCCATCACGCAAGCCAGAAGTGGCTTAGGCCTGTCCTGTTCAGCCATCCAAGCAAGCGCTTCCAAGTGCTTCTGGGTGTCGAAGCCGAGTTGTACAGTGAGAAAATCGGCACCCGCAGCAAGCTTCTTTTGTGCCTTGAGGTACTGGGCGCCGCCTTCCTCCTCGCAATATTTAAATGGATTGAGCGCAGCGCCCAACAGCCAGTCCGGGCGAGCCGCACGAACGATTTGCAGCGCGGGCACCGATTCGAGATAACGCACCGGGCGCTGGCCAGGCTCACGTCCTGACAATCGGTCGCCACTGATGAGCAGCAGCTGATTTACACCCAGGTTTTCCAGCCTGTCCAGTTGTGCCAACAGGTCGGAACGCTCGCGGTCTTTTCCAGAAAAATGAATGAGCACCGGAATTGGGCGTTTGAAAGCAGCACATGCGTCCACAGGGCCCACATCCAGGTTACCGCCAACACGGTCTGCCACGGCGGCGACGAGCGGCCACTCGTGAAGCCGTGCATGCTCCATGAGAGCCTCAAAAGCAGCAAAACGCTCCGATGATGGTTTGGGCACAAACTCAACGACGCAAGTGAATACGCCATCGTGCAGTGCTTCTTTCAACACACTCATGTTTTATCCGTATCGGAGAGATCTCATCATTCAGCCGCACATCCTCATCGGCTCCAGTGACGACATAAAGTGAGGAATTTTCCTTTTGCATATGAGTGCCGTTTCTGGCCGGTTACCTACCAACCGAGCCATCATCACGGTCATCCCCGTAATACTTCACGCCGATACGGATGATGTCTCGCCCTTGATCCTTGCGATGGTGATTGGTGTCTCGCAGTGAGTAGATACAGCCGCAGTATTCTTGTTGATAGAAACGCTCACGCTTGCTGATCTCGATCATCCGTGCCGAACCGCCCGCCTTGCGCCAGTTGTAATCCCAATAGCTGACTCCAGGATATTTCTGCGCGCTGCGGATACCGCTATCAGTGATCTGCTTCATATCCTTCCAACGAGAAATCCCTAGCGAGCTGCTGATCACGCTGAATCCATGCTCAAAGGCATACAGGGCCGTACGTTCAAAACGCATGTCAAAGCACATGGCGCAACGTACGCCGCGTTCAGGTTCATGCTCCATCCCTTTAGCACGAGCGAACCAGTTGTCGGTGTCATAGTCGGCATCCACAAACGGCACGTTGTGGTCTTCGGCAAAACGGATGTTCTCGTCCTTGCGCAGCAGGTACTCGCGTGCAGGGTGAATGTTCGGGTTGTAGAAGAAAATTGTGTAGTCGATCCCCGATGCCGTGATCGCTTCCATCACCTCTCCAGAGCAGGGAGCACAGCAAGAGTGGAGGAGCAGCTTATCGGCTCCATTCGGCAAGGTGAGTTGAGGTCGATCTACCGTTGTCATCGCGAGTTCTCAGCGGGATTTCCAGGTTCACAGTCGCCTCCCATACACGGAAATACGAGGAGGATTAACCCCTGAGAAGCAGGCGACTGCAATTCGTTTATCTCTAGACCCATTGTCGTCAATTAATCTATGGTGAGACAAACTAATTTTAGTCTATGACAACTCAAATTTTATTCATGATCATGATCGATATTCGTCATCTTAAAACCGTACAAACCATGCGTGACACCAACAGTCTGGTGGAGACGGCTGAGCGTTTGAACCTGACGCAGTCAGCCATTTCCCATCAGCTCAAAGAGCTGGAGGAGCGGATGGGTATGACATTGTTCGCGCGCAAGACCAAACCGATGCGCTTTACCAGTGCGGGTCTTAGATTGCTCAGGCTGGCGGATGAAGTGCTTCCATTGATGAGGGAAGCTGAGCGCGATTTCAGCCGGTTAGCGGGAGGCTCTGCTGGGCGTTTGCACCTGGCAATTGAGTGTCATAGCTGCTTCCAGTGGCTGATGCCAGCCATTGACGCCTTCAGGACCTCATGGCCTGAGGTGGAGATGGATCTGGCATCAGGTTTTTCATTCGCGCCGCTTCCAGCTTTAGCCCGAGGGGATCTGGATCTGGTCGTGACCTCCGATCCGATAAACCTGAGTGGCGTTACCTATGTGCCGCTGTTCATGTATGAAGCATTGCTGGCCGTGGATAACCATCATTCACTGGTTGGGAAAAGTATTATTCTGCCAATGGACTTGAAGCCCTTCACGTTGATCACCTATCCCGTCGACCGAGACCGGCTCGACATCTTCACTCGTTTCCTTGACCCCGCCGATGTCGAACCGCTCAACATACGAACCTCAGAAATGACCGTGATGATGATGCAACTCGTCGCATCTGGTAGAGGGATTTGCTGCCTACCAAACTGGGCCGTGCACGAATACACGTCTCGTGGATATGTCACAGCTCGACGCCTGGGCGACAAAGGCCTATTTCCCACTCTATTCGCTGCGGTGCGTACGGACATGCTGACCACACCCTACATGAGGGATTTTCTGCTGACGGCGAAAGACACATCATTCTCGACTCTAGAGGGCATCAGTCCCATTCGGGAATAGTCCTCCTGAATCGTAACCGTGGTGGTAGAGCCAGTTTGCTTCCCTAAGTTTCTACTTTGGGTCGATTGTTGCCGTTACTCAATGGTACCTTCTGGCCGACTCTTGCCCGTCGCGACCGGCAAAGAACGGCCAATTTCTGCCCATCGCAATCGTCAGCTTTGGGTTGCTCACTGCCGGTCACCTTCTCTACGAGTATCGGTCAAGTCGGATGCAAAAGATGGTCAGCATCAATGCCATTGATTAGCCGGCAGGAATGCAAACCACGAATCAAAACCTGTCGAAATTCAGGACGTCTTTTTCAATACCTAAACCACCCAACTAAAGTCCGTTTCTGACTGACACAGTGATCACGAGGAACGAACTACTGCACTGATCGGTAGGCGGGACGGACGCAACTGCCGTGCTCATGGGGATCCAAAGAGTTCGTATAAAATCCGGGCTTAATAAGGATAACCTTAGGGATAAATATTTTATAAGTCGACATAATTTACTTTTAAAACAGATGCTTAATCTTCTATTCGAGTCCAGGTCGTGGAGCCAGATAGTAAAAAAGCCTGCAGCGATGCAGGCTTTTTTTTGCCCGGAATTTGTCCCGGACACTCGATTCAGGCGTGCCCTCGAAACAGGCGATATTCGGCTGGCATGCACACCGCACAAGGACGAAATCCCGCGGCGACAGCCGTCGCTTCATCGAGAAAAAACACGCGATTTTTCACGTAGCCGCCACGCGCAATGGCTCCCAGCGCCGCACGACAGTCGAGCTTTCCATAGCGCTTGCCGCCTCGGTGGCCGCCCAGCGTTCCCGGCTCGGGGCTTGGGAAGGGGCTTGCGTCTGCGCCCATCAGCATCCATATGTTTTTGTCAGCCATCGCTTGTCCTCCTGCCGCACCAGCCTGCGGTACGTCCGCCATGTATCGCCGATCAGATCGGCTAGCGCACCCGGTTTCTTGCTTTTTTTATCACTCAAAAAGGCTCAAAGTCGGGCACGCTATCCATTTCTGCTTTTCGACAGGATTCGAACATGTCAAAACTTCCCGAAACGTCCAATGATCCCTACCAATGGCTTGAAGACGTCGACGGCACGCGTTCACTGGACTGGGTACGCGCCCAGAACCTCAAGACCGAAGACCGGCTCGCCCGCTCCGGCAGCTTCAAGCAAATCCAGGCCGAGGTGCTGGAGATACTGGACTCGGACAGCAACATCCCCTACGTCGATAAGGTCGGCGCCTATTACTACAACTTCTGGATGGACGCCGCCCACCCGCGGGGCCTGTGGCGTCGCACCACGCTGGCGGAGTACCGCAAGCCTCAGCCTGCCTGGGAAACGTTGCTGGACCTTGACGCACTGAACGCCGCCGAGGGCGAAAACTGGGTGTGGCACGGTGCTGATTTCTTGCGCCCGGACTACCAGCGCTGCCTGCTGGCACTGTCCCGTGGCGGCGCCGATGCGAATGTCACCCGCGAGTTTGATCTGGCCAGCAAGACCTGGGTCGAAGACGGCTTCCAGTTGCCCGAGTCCAAGGGCGGCCTGGGCTGGATCGACCGTGACAACGTCTATGTCTATACCGATTTTGGCGAAGGCACGATGACCCGTTCCGGTTACCCGCGCATCGTCAAGCAGTGGCAGCGCGGTACACCGCTGAGTGCCGCCAGTCTTGTCTATGAAGGCGCGCTGGATGATATGTACATCGCGGCGATGCACGACGACACGCCCGGCTACGAGCGTGACTTCGTCAGCCGCACGCTGGCGTTCTACAACAACGAGCTGTACCTGCGGGGCAGCGACAACCAGTTAAGCAAAATCGACGCGCCGAACTCGGCGGAAAAGTCGGTGTACAAAGACTGGCTGCTGCTGGAACTGCGGGAGGACTGGACGCTCGATGAGGTGTTCGTGGCCGGCTCGTTGCTGGCGATCCGGTTTGATCGCTTCATGGCAGGCCAGCGGGATTTCGAGGTGCTGTTCACCCCTACGGACAGCACCTCGCTGGCAGGGTTTTTCTGGACGCTGAATCACCTGGTGCTGAACGTACTGGATCACGTCAAGAACCGCCTCAGCGTCCTCACTCCCGGCGCGAACGGCTGGCAGCACAGCCCGTTCACCGGGGCGCCGAGCATGGGGACGGTGGGTGCCAGCGCAGTGGACAGCGACGACAGTGATGCCGTCTGGCTGGTGACCACTGACTACCTGACGCCGACCACCTTGTCGCTGGCCGAGATCGGTCATCCGCCCGAGGTACTGAAAACCCTGCCGGCCTTTTTCGATTCCAGCCAGCACGTGATCGAGCAGCACTTTGCGGTCTCCAGGGATGGCACTCGTGTGCCGTATTTCCTGGTGCTCGGCAAAGACCTGCCGCGCAACGGCACGGCGCCGACCTTGCTCTATGGTTACGGCGGCTTTGAATACTCCCTGACCCCGTATTACTCCGGGAAGGCAGGCCGCGCCTGGCTTTCGAAGGGCGGGGTGTACGTGGTTGCCAACATTCGCGGTGGCGGTGAATACGGCCCGCGCTGGCACCAGGCCGCACTCAAGCAGAACCGTCCGCGTGCCTACGAAGATTTTGCCGCAGTGGCCCGTGACCTGATCGACCGCGGGGTTACTTCGCCCCGACATCTGGGCGCGGAGGGTGGCAGCAACGGTGGTCTGTTGGTCGGCAATATGCTTACTCAATACCCGGAACTGTTCGGTGCAATCGTCTCCCAGGTGCCCTTGCTCGACATGCAGCGCTATCACCTCCTGTTGGCCGGGGCGTCGTGGATGGGGGAATACGGCAACCCGGACGTACCTGAAGAGTGGGCGTACATCCAGACGTTTTCTCCATACCACCTGTTCGATCCGGCGAAGGCCTACCCACCGGTGTTTTTCCTGACCTCGACCCGCGATGACCGGGTGCATCCAGCCCACGCCCGCAAACTGGCGGCGAAGATGATCGAGGCCGGCAAGGACGTGACGTACTACGAAAATATCGAAGGTGGGCACGGCGGGGCGGCAGACAATGCGCAGGCTGCGCATATGAGTGCGCTGGTCTACAGGTTTTTGTGGGAGAAGTTGAGTTCTAATCGGGACTGAGTGTTGCCAGCCTTAATTGCTGGTACGCCTGCACCAATTGGTCGAGCGTAAACCCAAGGTTCCTGCCGCTGGGATTGGGCAGAACCCACACCGCCGCACACCCCAAGGTGTGCGGTTGAAGTCCCCAGGCAATCTGCTTCTGCCCGCTCAACGCGCTATAGGCGGCCTTTCCCAGAAACGCCACATACCGTGGCGCGTAGCGTGCGATCTTGCGTTCAAAACTAGCCGCCGCCGCCCTGAATTCATCCGCCGACAACTGGTCCGCCCGGGCCGTAGGCCGCTCCACCACCGTGGTCAGTCCACACTGGTATTGCAGGATCGTGCGGTCGTTCTCCGGCTGCACTTCATGGGGCGTAAACCCGGCCAGGTGCAGCGTGCGCCAGAACCGATTGCTCCTGCCCATGAAGTGATGCCCGGTGGTGGCGGCCTTCAGCCCCGGGTTTATGCCGCAGAAAATCACGGCCAGGTGCTCGGCCAGAATGTCTTCCAGTCCTTCACTCATCCGCAGATGACCTGCACGGCATTGCGCGCCAGGGTGATCAATTCGGCGTGGGGTTTGCCCGCCCGTGCACGAATCGAAAGGCTGTGCACCAAAGACGCGGCGAGGACGGCGACGGCTGCCGGGTCTGCACCACCTTTCAACTCGCCGGCCTCGATGGCCGTGCGCAAGCGGGTTTCGAGATGGGCGTCGAGTGCGTCGAGGCGCTGCAAAAGCACGGCGCGAATCTCCGCATCCTCCACCGCTTCAGTGGTCGCGGTGCCGATGATAAAGCAGCCCCGTGGCTCGCCATCCCCCGAAAAGTAGATCGACAACTGGCCTTCATATAAGCGCATCAACGCCTCTGCGAGGGTCAGGCTCGGGTCGTCCAGCGCCTCGTCGATGGCGGCAGAAGCGAGACCCCAATACTGCTCAAGTGCCTTGAGGTAGATCGCGTGTTTGTCGCCGAACGCGGCGTACAGGCTTGGCCTGTTCATCCCGGCGGCGGTGGCGATGCTGTCCAGTGAGGCGCCGGAATAGCCGGTGCTCCAGAACACCCCGAGGGCTTTTTGCATTGCCGTTTCGGGGTCGTAGGCCCGTGGGCGGCCACGGCCTTTTGCCTCTGTGATCTTTTTTTGTGCCATGGCGTACAAAAATCCTTGAGTAGAGGTGGGTGGGTCGATATTCTTACATCATTGCACAAAATTAAGGCCTCAGAAATCCCGGGCTCAGCAAAGGTGATTCGATCATGAGCAATGCGTTGGAAAACACGACCCGCACCCCCTGGCGTTCACTGTTGATGGTGGGCTTTCCGGTACTCATTGCAGCGGCCGGGTATGTGTATTACCTCAAGGATGCGCCGTACGTATCCACCGATAACGCGTATGCCCGAGTGGCGAAGGCGTCGATCAATGCGCGGGTATCCGGGCAGGTCGTGGAGGTCGCTGTGGAGGACAACCAGTCGGTACACAAGGGTCAGGTACTGCTGCGTATCAACCCCGAGCCGTTCCAGGTCGCGGTCGAGCGTGCCCAGGCGCAATTGAGCGTGGCGCGCCTGCGGATTGAAGGCCTCAAGGCCAGCTACCGGCAACAGCAGGCAGAGTTGCAGGCGGCCAAGGAATCGGCGGGTTTCGACCAGAAGGAATTCGCCCGCAAAAAGGCCCTGGTGGCCACCGAGTTCGTGTCCCAGGCCGTGTTCGAACGGGCCGATACCGACCTGAAAGTCGCCCGGCAACGCGTAGCGTCCGTCGAGCAGCAGATCGCCAATACGGTGGTGGCGCTGAACGGCAATCCCGACATCGAAATCGACCGACACCCGGCGATTCGCGAGGCCCAGGCGCAGCTCGACGAGGCGCAACTCTACCTCTCGTACGCGACGGTCTATGCCCCCGACGACGGCGTGGTGGCCAAGGTGGATGACGTGCAGGTCGGCGATTACCTGAACAGCGGCGCGCCGGCCTTCGCCTTGCTGTCGCCCCGTCGCACCTGGGTCGAAGCCAACTTTCGCGAAACCCAGATGACCCATATGCGAGCCGGTCAGCAGGCAACCATCAAGCTCGACACTTACCCGGATCATCCCTTCAAGGCGCACATCACCAGCCTGAGCCCGGGCGCCGGTGCCGACTTCGCGCTGCTGCCGCCGGAAAACGCCACCGGCAACTGGGTCAAGGTGGTGCAGCGGGTGCCGGTGCGCCTGGAACTGGACGATGCCAACGCGGACTTGCCGCTGTTCTCCGGCACCAGCGCCACGGTGACGGTTGATATCAGGACCGGCCCATGAACGGCGCACGTACTCTCCGGTTTGCGGCGTTGCTGGTGACCTGGTTGCAGGCGGTCAACGTGTCGCTGCCGAACTCGGCCCTGCGGTTTGTGCAGGGCAGTTTGTCGATGACGGATGACGAGGCGGGGTGGATCTTCACGTCGTACCTGGCGGCCAGCGCGATTACATTGCCGGTGGCTCAGTGGCTTGCTGCGCGCTTCGGCGTGAAGGCGGTTTACCAGGCGGCGATGCTGATCTTCGCCCTCGGCCTGCTGCTCGCGACACAGGCCACCACCTCACTGCAATTCGTCGGCGCGCGGATCATCCAGGGGGCTGCCAGCGGCGTATTGGCGCCGCTGTCGATGGCCATCGCCCTGGAGACATTGGCCCCGACGCAACGGCCAAAATTCGGCCCGTCATGGACGGCGATCGGGTTGCTGGGGATTGTCAGCGGCCCGGCGATTGGCGGCTGGATCAGCGAGCATTTCGGCTGGCGCTGGATGTTCTACGCCAGCCTGCCGCTGTTGGCGTACACCTTCTTGATCGTGGCGATGTTGCAGCAGGAGAAGAAAGCCAACAGCGCTGCTGCGTTTGATTTCGCAGGCTTCGCCAGCTTCACCCTCGGCGTGATCGGCCTGCAAATGGTCCTCGACCGTGGCCAGCGCCTGGAGTGGTTCGACTCGCCCGAGATCTGGCTGGAAGCCGCCACCAGTGCTCTGGGGTTCTACCTGTTCGCAATGCACCGGTTCACCTCGAGCACACACTTCATCAGCAAGGGGTTGTTGCGCGACCGCAACTTCGTGCTGTCGACCATCCTGTTCTTCGCCGTCGGTTTCGTGCTGCTGCCGACCATGGCGATGACCTCGCCGATGCTGGATGAACTGCTGGGCTTCCCGCCCGACACCACAGGCTTCCTCACCATCCCCCGTGGCGTGGGGCTGCTGGGTGCGTTCTGGCTGATGAACAAGGTGCCTGCGCATCTCGACGGCCGCCCATTTGTGGTCGCCGGGATCGCCGTGGTGATCTACGCCAACCACTCGATGCTCGGCTATTCACCCTTGATGGACGGCTGGCCGGTGGCAGTGGCTGGCGCAATCCAGGGCGCGGGCCTGGGCCTGCTGATGCCGGCGCTTTCCCGGGTGGCGTTCAGCACCCTCGACCCGACGTTGCGCCCCGAAGGCAGCGGGCTGTTCAACCTGTCCCGCGTCTACGGCAGCACCCTGGGTGTGGCGGTGGTGCAGTGGTTCTTCTTCAACAACACCCAGGCGATGCACGTGGCGTTGGCCGGCCACCTGACTGTGCATTCGGTCCCCGCATCGACGCCCCTGGCGGGATTCGCCGCGCTGAACGAAGCCATCACCGGCCAGGCCGCCTTCATCGCGGTGGTCGGCCAATTCAAGATTCTGCTGTGGGCAATGCTGGTGGTGAGCCCGCTGGTGCTGCTGCTGCGTAAACCTGTCACGACCCACTAGTTTTCCGGAGTGTGCGTAATGAAATCCCATGGGCTTGTTATCACGGCCGTCATGACCCTGTCCGCGTGTTCGGTTGGCCCGGACTATAAGGCGCCGTCCGTTACCGCTTCGCCGCACTATGACGTGCAGGCTGAGCAGCACGTTTCCTTCAGTCAGAAGGTCAGCGTCGACTGGTGGTCGACCTTTCATTCCGAAACGCTCGACAGCGTGATGCGCCGGGCGATTGCCGGCAATCTTGAGCTGACGGCAGCGGACGCGACGTTGCGTCAGGCCGCCGCTTCGGTGGCTGCGGCCGAGGGTGCACTTTTCCCGCAGGTGGATTTCGCCGCGCAAGCGGGCCGCCAGCGCGTGCACAACGCCGCGCGGCCAGCGGTGACGAACTTCTATGGCGTCGGGCCGCAGGTCAGTTTCGACCTCGACGTATTCGGCGGCAATCAGCGCCGGGTCGAGCAACAGCAGGCATTAGCCGATTTCCAGCAGCATCGCTTCGAGGCGGCGTACCTGACGCTGACGGGCGACGTCGCCAGCCAGGCGTTGCTGATGGCCTCGGCCAGCGCGCAGATGGAAGCGGTGCAGACCTTGCTCGCCACCGACGCGAAAAACCTCGAACTGGTGCGCGCGGCGCAACACAGCGGCACGACGACGCAGCTCGATGTCTCCCTGGCCGAAACGCGACTGGCGCAGGACCGCACCCTGTTGCCACCACTCGCCCAGCAGTGCGATGCGGCGCGGCATGCGCTGTCGATCCTGGCGGGCAAGGGCCCGGCGGATTGGCGCGCACCGGATTTCGAACTGGCTGGATTTGCCTCGGCCTCCACGCTGCCGGTCAGCTTGCCGTCCGAACTGGCCCACGACCGCCCGGACGTGCTGCAAGCCGAAGCCGAATTGCATGCGGCCAGCGCGGCGGTCGGCGTGGCC
>NZ_JACARK010000252.1:0-8617 GCF_013386655.1 Pseudomonas sp. K5002
GAGGGTCGGCGACGGACGACCGTCAACCACACGCACCGACACCGGCTGGCCATGGCCGACAGGCGCCAGCTGGGTGGTGATTTTCGGTTGCGGGCTGAGTTGTTGCGGGCTGTGGGCGCAGCCAACCAGGGTCAAACTGGTCACAGTGATCAAACCGAACAACAGGCGTTGCAACATACTCATTTCTCCAGGACTAGATGCAAACAGGGCGCCAGTATAACGGTGAGCGCTCGCCACTCACCAGAATTCCTGAACGGCGCCTGAACTGTCGGCGAAATTACAATTTTCACACAGAACCGTCACCTCAATGTCATGCCAGACTGCCAACCTTCGCAGCATGTAACGAACCGGGTACACAGCCATGCGCCTTCTCAAATCTTTGTTCTTTTCCCACGCCAGCCATCGCCACTTTGCCCTGCTCGACGCCCAAGGCTGCTGCCAGGCTTTCAAGCAGTGCAGCCTGCCGCCCGTCGGTGAAGGCTGGGTCGAAGTCGAAGAGACCCGCCTGAGCTGGATGCACCGCCCGCTGCCCGCCAGCGCGCGCGTCAGCCCCCGGGTTTCGCAGCCACAGGCACGGCACGCGTTGGCCTCCTGACCAGACTGCTAATAAAAGTCATTAAACACGTCCATTTGCGCGCATTTCTTCGCTACAATCTCCCCCCGATTATAAGGACGTCTCCTGATCGGGCCTCGCAGCATCGCTAATGCACTTGTATTAGCTCCCCCGCACCGCCCACAGAGAGCCGCCCACACAGATCGTGTGAAGCTGGCGAGCTTGCTGTTTTCTCTGCAAACCATCGTCTTTACCCGAATCTGCCAGAGCTGCCATGCGCTCGGCCACTTGAGTTGTTTGCCCGTTTTGCCGTTTGCCGGCAGTGATTTCGGGCCAGGTGCCAGGCTGGGGCAGCCCTTTTTTGAGGTTCACGTCTTCAAAAGAGCGTGAAAAAAACGGGTTTTCACAACTTCACAAGAGTGTGGCGAGCAAATGAATAGTTTTGCGTTTGTACAAGCACCATCAGCGTCTGGAACAGCCCCACCACACAGGACCGAGCACTCCTCAAGAACCGGAGCTTGAAGCCTGTCCGCTACGGATTTGGTTGCACGATCGGACGAGCTTGACCATAAGTCGAATTGCCACAGGCGCCCTTAAATGCGTTCATACGCAGATCAGGCCCGGTCGGCAGCGTCCGCTTGCGATAAATTGCGAAGAATCGGACATGGCGATCCTGGCCATGGGTAACCTGGGGCATCACGTGAACCGCCCCGTCACTCCTGGCAGCCATGCCGTCAATTTGGTGCTGCAGATTTTGGAGACGCGTTAAATGGCGCATAACGAAGCAGTCGACGTAGTACTGGTAGGTGCGGGCATCATGAGTGCCACCCTCGCCGTACTGCTCAAAGAGCTCGACCCCGGCCTCAAGCTGGAAGTCGTTGAGCTGATGGATTCGGGTGCCGCGGAAAGTTCCAACCCGTGGAACAACGCCGGTACCGGCCACGCCGGGCTGTGTGAGCTGAACTACACACCGCAGGCCGCCGACGGCTCCATCGACATCAAGAAAGCCGTGCACATCAACACCCAATTCGAGGTGTCGAAGCAGTTCTGGGCCTACCTGACCAAGAAAGGCACCTTTGGCTCGTCCAAATCCTTTATCAGCCCCGTGCCGCACCTGAGCTTCGTACAGGGCGAGAAAGGCGTGTCGTTCCTCAAGAAGCGCTTTGAAACCCTCAGCCAGCACCACGCGTTCTCGGACATGCACTACACCGAAGACCGCAGCGAGATGGCCGAGTGGATGCCGCTGATGATGCCCGGCCGCCCGCTGGACGAAAAAATCGCCGCCACCCGCGTGATGAACGGCACCGACGTCAACTTCGGCGCCCTGACCAACCAGTTGCTCTCGCACCTGACCAGCGCCCCGGATGCCCAGGTCAAGTACAGCAAGCGCGTCACCGGCCTCAAGCGCAACGGCGCCGGCTGGACCGTGAGCATCAAGGACGTCAACAGCGGCAATTCCCGTGATGTGGACGCCAAGTTCGTGTTCCTCGGCGCCGGTGGCGCGGCCCTGCCGCTGTTGCAAGCCTCGGGCATCGAGGAAAGCAAGGGCTTCGGCGGCTTCCCGGTCAGCGGCCAGTGGCTGCGTTGCGACAACCCGGAAGTGGTCAAGCACCACCAGGCCAAGGTCTACAGCCAGGCAGCCGTGGGTTCGCCACCGATGTCGGTGCCGCACCTCGACACCCGTGTGGTCGACGGCAAGAAATCCCTGCTGTTCGGGCCATACGCCGGTTTCACCACCAAGTTCCTCAAACACGGCTCGTTCCTTGACCTGCCCATGTCGATTCGTGCCGGCAACATCGGCCCGATGCTGGCCGTGGCCCGGGACAACATGGACCTGACCAAGTACCTGGTCAGCGAGGTGCGCCAGTCCATGGAGCAGCGCCTGGAATCCCTGCGTCGCTTCTACCCTGAGGCGAAAGCCGAAGACTGGCGCCTGGAAGTGGCCGGCCAACGGGTGCAGATCATCAAGAAAGACCCGAAGAAAGGCGGCGTGCTGCAATTCGGTACCGAACTGGTTGCGGCCAAGGACGGTTCGCTGGCCGCCCTGCTCGGCGCGTCTCCAGGTGCTTCGGTGACCGTGTCGATCATGCTGGAACTGATCGAACGCTGCTTCCCGACGAAAGCCGCCGGTGAGTGGGCGGCCAAGCTGCACGAGATCTTTCCGGCTCGGGAAAAGGTCCTGGAGACCGATGCCGAGCTGTATCGCAAGATCAACACGCAGAACAACATCAGCCTGGAACTGGTTGAGCAGAGCAGCGAGACCGAAAGCTACGCTTGAGCGTCGTGACGCAGAGTGTCAGTGGACGCATTCCCACGCAGAGCGTGGGAACGAAAAACGCCCCAATGGGGCGTTTTTTTTCGTCCGCAACAATCAGCCGCGGGCTTGTTCGATCAGCTCGATGTACTCGGCGGCGTTGCGCTGGTCCTTGATCACTTCAACGAAGGTCAGGCCATGCTCGTCCTTGCCATCGAGGTCCAGGCCGGCTTCCTTGAAGAAAACCAGGAAGCGTTCGAAGTCGTCGATACGCAGGCCGCGGTAGGCCTTGATCAGTTTGTGCAGGGACGGCGAAGTGGCGTCTACCGGCTCGAAATCCAGGAACAGCTTGATTTGCTCGTCGCCGATTTCATCACCAATCACCTGTTTCTTATCTTTACGCATTACCGACTCCAGCCTGCAGACATTTACACGGGAAAAGCAGTTTACCTGCGGCACCGCGGCTTCGAAAGCTACGCGAACCAATGTGGGAGCCGGCTTGCCTGCGATAGCGGTGCATCAGTAACAGATGGGCCAACGGACCCACCGCTATCGCAGGCAAGCCAGCTCCCACATTGACTGTATTTACACCGCCGAATGCGCGTCGGCTGGATTATTTGGCGCGCACCGCCCCGGTGTGCAAATCGGCCCAGATATGGCCGTTGGCGTAAGTGAGGAATTGCACATAGACCGTGTCATTGCGCAACAAGTCGACGATCACCCGATACTGGGTCACCGGATACGACAGGGTCAGGGTTTTGCTTTTGTCGTCGAACACCGGCTTTTTCAGGCTTTTGCTTTCGGCATCGAAATTGAGAATCACCTGGGCGATGGTCGCGCCTTTGTTCAGGGACTTGCCCTTGAGGCGGATCATCAACGGCGAGGTCACCGGGATCGGCTGCTGGGTGGATTGGCGTTGGTTACCCACCACCACCGAATACTCGGTGACTTGCAGCAATTGCTGCTGGTCCGGGGTTTCGGCGCGCAGGGTCAGGTCGTCGGGCGGCAGGAATTGGCTGTGCAGCGGCGCCGGAGCAGCCGCCAGGGGCAAACTGAGGGTCAGCGCCAGGGCGGCGCAGGTGCGAATCAACAGGCTCATGAACAGCTCCAGACGCAGGGGCCAAGCACGATAGCATGACAACCCTGCGCCTGAATCCCGCTTACATCCCTTTGACGGCGTAGATCCCATTGGCGTTGCGCCAGTAGCCTTTGTAGTCCATGCCGTAACCGAAGATGTAACGGTCAATGCACGGCAGGCCCACGTAATCGGCTTTCAGGTCCGGACGGGCCTTGCGGTCGTGGTCCTTGTCGATCAGCACGGCAGTGTGCACCTTGCGCGCGCCGGCGTGTTTGCAGAAGTCGATGATCGCGCCCAGGGTGTGACCTTCGTCGAGGATGTCGTCGATGATCAGCACGTCGCGGTCGATGAACGAGACTTCCGGCTTGGCTTTCCAGAACAGGTCGCCGCCACTGGTTTCATTGCGATAGCGAGTGGCGTGCAGGTAGGACGCTTCCAGCGGGAATTGCAGGTGGGTGAGCAATTTACCGGCGAAAATCAGGCCACCGTTCATCACGCAAAAGACCACCGGGTTGGTGTCGGCCATTTCACGGGAGATGTGCGCGCCGACCTTGGCGATGGCCTCTTCGACTTGCGCTTCGGTGTACAGGCAGTCAGCCTCGCGCATGATTTGACGGATATGCTCGAGATCAGCGGACATGGCGCTCTCCAAGGGGGTGCTGTGGCAAGAAAAGCGGGCAAAGGTACGCATGTGAGGCGCAACGTTCAAGCCTTAATGGACTAACGTACTAGATGTCTATAGGACAACACCCTCGGATAGATTAATCTAGGCCGGTTTTTTTGCCCGCCGCCGGAGCCTTTCCCCATGCCCATCCGTGAGATCCGCCATCCGCTGATCCGACATAAACTCGGCCTTATGCGCCGCGCCGACATTAGCACGAAGAACTTCCGTGAGCTTGCTCAGGAAGTCGGAGCGCTGCTCACCTACGAGGCGACCAAAGACCTGCCCCTGGAAAACTACGAGATCGCCGGTTGGTGTGGTCCCGTCCAGGTCGAGAAAATCGCCGGCAAGAAGATTACCGTGGTGCCGATCCTGCGTGCCGGTATCGGCATGCTCGAAGGCGTGCTCAGCCTGATCCCGGGTGCCAAGGTCAGCGCCGTAGGCGTGGCCCGCAACGAAGAGACGCTGCAGGCTCACACCTACCTGGAAAAACTGGTACCGGAAATCGACGAGCGCCTGGCGATGATCATCGACCCGATGCTCGCCACCGGCAGCTCCATGGTTGCCACCATCGACCTGCTGAAAAAAGCCGGTTGCAAGGACATCCGCGCCATGGTGCTGGTGGCCGCTCCCGAAGGCATCGCCGCCGTCGAGAAAGCCCACCCGGACGTGTTGATCTACACCGCATCCATCGATGAACGCCTGAATGAACATGGCTACATCATCCCGGGCCTGGGCGATGCCGGCGACAAGATCTTCGGTACCAAGCAGAAGGACGCGTGACCATGCAGGATGAGTTCAACGACCCGCTTTGGCGCCAGATCCTGTCTGGCGCACAGATGCTCTTCGTAGCATTTGGCGCGCTGGTGTTGATGCCGCTGATCACCGGTCTCGATCCAAACGTCGCCCTGTTTACCGCAGGCTTGGGCACCTTGTTGTTCCAGGTGGTTACCGGGCGCCAGGTACCGGTGTTCCTGGCGTCGAGCTTTGCGTTTATCACCCCGATCATTCTCGCCAAGGGCCAGTTCGGCCTCGCGGCGACCATGGGCGGCGTGATGGCGGCCGGCTTCGTTTACACCTTCCTGGGCCTGGCCGTGAAGATCAAGGGCACCGGTTTCATCGACCGGCTGCTGCCACCGGTGGTGATCGGGCCGGTGATCATTTCCATTGGCCTGGCCATGGCGCCGATTGCGGCCAATATGGCGATGGGCAAGGCCGGTGACGGTAGCGAGTTGATCCACTACCAGACCGCCATGCTGATCTCGATGCCGGCGCTGCTGACCACGTTGATCGTGGCGGTGTTCGGCAAAGGCATTTTCCGCCTGGTGCCGATCATCTCCGGCGTGCTGGTGGGTTTTGCCATGTCGTTCTACTTCGGCGTAGTCGACACCGCGAAGATCGCCGCCGCACCGTGGTTCGCCCTGCCCCACTTCACCGCGCCGGAATTCAACTGGCAGGCGATCCTGTTTATCGTCCCGGTGGCCCTGGCCCCGGCGATCGAACACATCGGTGGTGTGATTGCGGTGGGCAGCGTGACCGGTCGCGACTACCTGAAGAAGCCTGGCCTGCACCGCACCCTGCTGGGTGACGGGATCGCCACCACCGCTGCCGGCCTGTTCGGCGGCCCGCCCAACACGACCTACGCGGAAGTGACGGGCGCGGTGATGCTGACCAAGAACTACAACCCGAAGATCATGACCTGGGCGGCGGTGTTTGCCATCAGCCTGGCGTTTATCGGCAAGTTCGGCGCGCTGCTGCAAAGCATTCCAGTCCCGGTGATGGGCGGTATTCTGTGCCTGCTGTTCGGCTCGATTGCCGCAGTGGGGATGAACACCCTGATCCGCCACAAGATCGACCTTGGCGAAGCGCGCAACCTGGTGATTGTGTCGGTGACCCTGGTGTTCGGGATTGGCGGTGTGTTGGTAGGCACCGGCACTGGCCCGGATGACTTTGGCCTGAAGGGCATCGCCCTGTGTGCGGTGGTAGCGATTGCGTTGAATCTGCTGCTGCCGGGCAATGACGGCTGGAAGAACAGGAAGCCGGATGAGCCGCTGATCTAACTGCCAACGCAAAACCAATGTGGGAGCGGGCTTGCTCGCGAATGCAGTGTGTCATTCAGCACATCAGTGACTGAACCACCGCATTCGCGAGCAAGCCCGCTCCCACATTTTTTTGAGTTTCAGTGTGGCTTACAGCTCGCCCAACGCATCGATCAGCGCCTGGTTCTGCTCAGGCGTGCCAATACTGATCCGCAGGAACTGGGCAATCCGCTCCTGCTTGAAGTGCCGCACAATCACCCCCTGCTCCCGCACCTTGGCCGCCAGCCCGGCAGCGTCGTGCCCTGGATGCCGGGCAAAGATGAAGTTGGCCGCCGACGGCAGTACTTCAAACCCCTTGGCCTGCAGTTGCGCCACCAGCTTTTCACGGCTATCGATCACCAACTTGCAGGTGTTCCGGAAGTATTCGCGGTCTTCAAAAGCGGCGGCCGCGCCGACAATCGCCAGACGGTCCAGCGGGTAGGAGTTGAAGCTGTTCTTGACCCGCTCCAGCGCCTCGATCAGGTCCGGGTGGCCCACGGCCAGGCCCACCCGCAAACCGGCCAGGGAGCGCGACTTGGAGAGGGTCTGGGTCACCAGCAGGTTCGGGTAACGGTCCACCAGGCTGATGGCGGTCTCGCCGCCGAAGTCGATATAGGCTTCATCGACCACCACCACCGAGTCCGGGCTGGCCTTGAGGATTTGCTCCACGGCGTCCAGCGCCATCACGCAACCGGTCGGCGCGTTCGGGTTCGGGAAGATGATCCCGCCGTTGGGCCTGGCGTAGTCCGACACGCGGATCTGGAACTGTTCATCCAGCGGCACTGCGTCGAAGGCAATGCGGTACAGGCCGCAGTACACCGGGTAGAAGCTGTAGCTGATGTCCGGGAACAGCAGCGGCAGGTCGTGCTGGAACAAACCGTGGAAGATGTGCGCCAGGACTTCATCGGAGCCGTTGCCGAGGAACACCTTGCCCGCGTCGATCCCGTAGTACTTGGCCACCGCCTGCTTGAGCAGGTCGCTGTTGGGGTCCGGGTACAAACGCAGATTGTCGTTCAGCTCGGCCTGCATGGCAGCCAGCGCCTTGGGCGATGGGCCGTAGGGGTTTTCATTGGTGTTGAGTTTTACCAGCTTGGTCAGCTTCGGTTGCTCACCGGGCACGTAAGGCACGAGATCCTTGACGAGCGGGCTCCAGAATTTGCTCATGTTTCAGTTCCCCTGCTTATCGTCAACGATGCGGTATTCGGCGCTGCGGGCGTGGGCGGTCAGCGACTCGCCACGGGCCAGCACGGAAGCGGTCTTGCCCAACTCCGACGCGCCCTCTGGCGAGCAGAAGATGATCGACGAGCGCTTCTGGAAGTCATATACGCCCAGCGGCGAGGAGAACCGCGCAGTGCCCGACGTGGGCAGCACGTGATTGGGACCTGCGCAGTAGTCGCCCAGGGCTTCGCTGGTGTGGCGGCCCATGAAGATCGCGCCGGCGTGGCGAATCAGCGGCAGCCAGGCTTGTGGGTCGGCGACGGACAACTCCAGGTGTTCCGGGGCGATGCGGTTGGCCACTTCGATGGCCTGCTCCATGTCGCGGACCAGGATCAGGGCGCCACGGCCATTGATCGACTTCTCGATGATCTCGGCGCGCTCCATGGTCGGCAGCAGCTTGGCGATGCTGGCGGCGACCTTGTCCAGGAATTCGGCATCCGGGCTGACGAGGATCGCCTGGGCGTCTTCGTCGTGCTCGGCCTGGGAGAACAGGTCCATGGCGATCCAGTCCGGGTCGGTCTGGCCGTCACACACCACGAGGATTTCCGAAGGGCCGGCGATCATGTCGATGCCGACCTGGCCAAATACATGGCGCTTGGCCGTGGCCACGTAGATGTTGCCCGGGCCAACCACCTTGTCGACCTTCGGCACGCTTTCGGTGCCGTAGGCCAGGGCCGCTACCGCTTGGGCGCCACCGATGGTGAACACGCGATCAACGCCCGCGATGCAGGCCGCTGCCAGCACCAGTTCGTTGATTTCGCCGCGCGGGGTAGGC
>NZ_JACARK010000253.1:0-4139 GCF_013386655.1 Pseudomonas sp. K5002
ACGACAACGACACCTGCCGCAAAGTGCTGGTGCAGCAATGCACGGCCTGGGGCCTGAACGTGAGCGCCGTGCCTTCGGGCAAGGAAGCCCTGGCGCTGCTGCGCACCAAGGCGCACCTGCGGGACTATTTCGACGTGGTGCTGCTGGACCAGAACATGCCCGGCATGACCGGCATGCAACTGGCGGCGAAGATCAAGGAAGACCCGAGCCTGAACCACGACATCCTGCTGATCATGCTCACCGGCATCAGCAATGCGCCGAGCAAGATCATCGCGCGCAACTGCGGGATCAAGCGCATCCTCGCCAAACCCGTGGCCGGCTATACCCTCAAGACCACCCTTGCCGATGAGTTGACCCAGCGCAGCAAGGGCTCCGTGCAACCACGCCAGCCGGCGATCAGCGCGCCGGCCCCGGTGACCGTGCCGAGTGACTTCCGGATCCTGGTGGCGGAGGACAACAGCATCTCCACCAAGGTGATTCGCGGCATGCTCGGCAAGCTCAACCTGCAGCCCGACACCGCCAGCAACGGCGAAGAAGCCCTGCAGGCAATGAAGGCCCAGCGCTACGACCTGGTGTTGATGGACTGTGAAATGCCGATCCTCGACGGCTTCTCCGCGACCCAGCAACTGCGCGCGTGGGAGGTCAGCAACCAGCGGATTCGTACGCCAATCGTGGCACTCACCGCGCACATTCTTTCGGAACATAAAGAGCGTGCACGCCAGGCCGGGATGGACGGGCACATGGCCAAGCCGGTGGAGTTGTCGCAATTGCGCGAGCTGGTGGAGTACTGGGTGGCACAGCGCCAACAGCGCCCTGAGCACGCTCCCACCTGACCCATGCATGACGCAGATCAAAATGTGGGAGCGGCGGTGCGACGATTCGACTTGCTCGCGAAAGCGGTGCGTCAGCCACTACATGTTTGACTGATACACCGCTTTCGCGAGCAAGCCCGCTCCCACATTGGATTGTTGTCGCTTCACAGATAGCGCTCTGCCACAGGCCTGATAAACTCCCGCTCGCCCTCCTTCGCTGCGAGCTCCCACCATGCTCCACGTGCTATTCAGCGTTTACCTGAAGATGCTGGTGCTCTACAGCCCCTTCTTCGTGCTCTCCTGCTTTATCAGCCTGACTCGCGGGTACTCCAGCAAGGAGCGGCGGCGCCTGGCCTGGAAAGTGGCCCTCGCCACCCTGGTATCGAGCGTGTTGCTCTACCTGTTCGGCCGGGTGATTTTCAGTGTGTTCGGCATCACCGTCGACGCCTTCCGCATCGGCGCCGGCAGTGTGCTGTTCATCTCGGCCCTGGGCATGGCCCAGGGCAAGTCGGCGGTGCAGACCGACAACGTGCAGCAGGACGTGACCATCGTGCCGCTGACCATTCCCCTGACCGTCGGCCCCGGCACCATCGGTGCGCTGCTGGTGATGGGCGTCAGCCAGCCGCACTGGGACGACAAGATCACCGCGATCCTCAGTATCGCCCTGGCCAGCCTGACGGTGGGCGTGGTGCTGTACCTGTCCAACCGTATCGAACGCATCCTCGGCGACCAGGGCTTGCAGATTGTCAGCCGGTTGATGGGGCTGTTCGTGTGCGCCCTGGCCGCGCAAATCATCTTCACCGGTGTACGCGGTTACCTGGTGCCGTAGATCAAATCCTGTAGTTGGCGATAGCCAGGCGGACCTTGTCCCCTGCGCTGTCCCGCAGCCGTTGAATCGTGTCTTCGTTGACCACCGAGCTGTTCAGCACCAGGCACGTGCGGCCACTGAAGGCCTCGACGGATGCACTGTCCCACTCCAGAAACGGTATGCCCAGTTGCTTGCTGACGCCGTGGGAGCTGTACGTCACCAGCACCATCGAAACTTCCCCGGCGATTTCCGAGCAGGACGCCAAGCCGAAATCGCCACCGTCACGCGTGGTGGTATTTCGCTTGAATAACTCAAATGAGGCCGGGAGCTGCTTCAAGGCTTCAACCGCCTCCGCCACCCGTTTGGGCAATACACTGATCAGCGGCCCCGACAGAAACGTCGAGGCCACGGTGGCCGCCATCAGGTTCAGCGCCGCCAGCTGTACCGACAGCCCCTTGCGAGAGGTGTACACCCGCTCGAAACTGCTCCTGACCGGCATCCAGCCGAGGCTGCTCATGACCTTGATGAATTCGTTGTACCAGGCCTCTGTGCCCCGGGCGACCCGCAGCACATCGCTGACGTAGCTGCTCGCCAGCAGATAGCTTTTGCGGGTGTACTCCTTGTTGAGGCTGGTCATGCCTTGCACAAACGACATGACGCTGTTGTTCACCACCGCCGCGTCCAGCTCATCATCCGCCTCGGGCTTCACCGGCGCGCTCAACCCCGACGCCAGGCCGGGCGCGCCCGGAAGCCGGTAAGCGGCAATCAGCTTCCTCCTTTTTGCGCTGTTGATCCGTTTGTTGTTTCGCTCCATAGCCATTTCTCCATAACCCCCAACATGGGGCTCAACGCCAACACTAGTCGACTTGCCGGGGATTTTGAGCTGCTGGAAATTGACCACGGGACGCGCCACGACCCGCAGGAAAAATCACTGCAGGCGGCGCAGCTGAGTAAACGCTGGGGATGAGGCGGCGGCACACAAAAGCGCCGTGCTTTTCTTCAAGCCGTAGAGAAAGGTATGACTTGAGCCGATGCAAAAAAACCTCGGCAAGCAGACCTTTCCGGCATCAATGACTGACGTTTCAAGGCGGCCCCATGGCGGGGCCGCCGTTGTTTTCAGGAGGCGGGTTTCTCGCCGTACCAACGTGGCGTGTAGACCCACTCGCCACCACCTGCCCGCGCAAAGACGCAGGTGGTGGACGAACCGATCAGCACCATGGTGCGCATGTCCACCTGCTCCGGCGTCAGTTGCCCCAGGGTGGTGACTCGCAGGGTCTGGCCCGGGCGACCGATGTCACGGCCCAAGACCACCGGTGTTTCAGGCGTGCGGTGCTGCGCGACGATTTCCAGGGCGCGTCCCAACTGCCAGGGCCGCGCACGGGAGATCGGGTTATAGAACGCCAGCGCCAGGTCGGCCTGGGACGCCAGGTCCAGGCGCTTCTCGATGATCGACCAGGGTTTGAGGTTGTCCGACAGTGACATCACACAGAAGTCATGCCCCAGCGGGGCACCTGCCTGGGCCGCCGTGGCGAGGGATGCCGACACGCCCGGCAAAATCTCCAGGTCGACCTGATGCCAGGCCGGGTCGCTGGACTCGTGCAAGGCTTCGATCACCGCGGCGGCCATGGCGAATACACCCGGGTCACCCGAAGACACCACCACCACCGAACGCCCCTGCGCCGCCAGCTCAAAGGCATGACGCGCGCGCTGCATCTCTTCGCGATTGTCGGTGCAATGCTGGATCTGGTCCGCGCGGAACGGCCCGGCCATGCGCACATAGGTTTCGTAACCCAGCACGTCAGTGCAGCGGGCCAGCTCGGCTTTTACTGCCGGAACCATCAGTTCGGCAGCGCCGGGGCCCAGACCGATCACCGCGAGGCGGCCACGGGGACGACCGATCAGGGACAGGTCCAGAGGAGCCTCGGCCACCGTGATCGCAATGTCCGCCTGAGGCGCCAGATCGGCGAAGCGCAATGGCACGCCCAGCTCCAACGCCGCTTCGTGCAATGACGAATCGGCCATCTCCGTTTCAGCCGCCAGCAGGCAAGCCAGGGACTGCACGGCGAGCCCGGCATCCTGCAACGCCGCACGAATTCGCCCGGCCAGTTGCGGCCCCGGCTGGCAGGTAACCAACACCGTCTTCGGATAAATCAGCAACTCATTGGCCGCAGGTGTGCGCTCGGCACTGCCGACGTGAATCGCCAGGCGTGCCTGTTGATCCTGGGGCAAGTTGGCCTGATCCAGCCACGGCGCCGCGCCTTCAATGCGTACTGATTCGCCAGCCAGCAAATCCGAGACAAAGCGTTTGCCCAGCTCCAGATCCCCCAGTTGATAACCATGGGGCGGGTTAAGCAGGCAGGTACCAAAACGCAGCTCGCCACTGGTGGTGATCGCGGCGGCAACGTCCAGGGCAGCGGCGATTTCCCGCGCCATTACGTTTACGCCACCGAGGCCACCGAGCAGCGGCACTACCGCGCTGCCGTCTTCGGCGACGGCCAGTACAGCAGGCTCGACGCCCT
>NZ_JACARK010000254.1:0-13627 GCF_013386655.1 Pseudomonas sp. K5002
GCTGCTCGGCGCCGAGCCAGCCGACGTCCCGTGGCTGCTGGCGGCCGGAGTCGCGGATCACCACCTGCATGTGGCTTTCCAGATCCTGGAAGCTCAGTTCGCGGTGCAATTGATGCAGCGGATGTTCGGGGTGGGCCACGGCGACAAATTCGACGTCGCTCATTTCCGTACCGAGGTAACCGGGAATGATGAACCCGCTGATGGCGAGGTCGGCCATGCCGTCCATCAACAGCTCTTCGACGCCGGACAACACCTCTTCGCGCAAACGCACCCGGCAGCCACGGCTTTGCGGCATAAAGGCAGTGAGGGCGCGCACCAGGCGGGCGTTGGGGTAAGCGGCATCGACCACCAGCCGCACCTCGGCTTCCCAGCCTTGTTCCATATGGTGGGCCAGGTCTTCCAGTTGGCTGGCGTTTTTCACCAGTTGCCGGGAGCGGCGCAGCAGCACTTCACCGGCTTCGGTGAGCACGGCCTTGCGCCCGTCAATGCGCAGCAGCGGCACGCCGAGCTGATCCTGCATGCGGGCCACGGTGTAGCTCACCGAGGATTGCGAGCGGTGCAGCGCTTCGGCCGCCTGGGCGAAGCCGCCATGGTCGACCACGGCTTGCAAGGTGCGCCATTGATCAAGGGTAACGCGGGGCGCTTTCAAGATGAGCTCCTCTTGTCCTAAGCTGGCGGTCCTTATTGGAGACTGCCGAATGAGAAAATTCTGTTGTGTGCTGCTGGCGTTGCTGCCGTTGAGTGCGTTTGCATTCAGTACCGATGTGACGAAAGACATTCAGGGCGTGAAGATCGATTACAGCGCGTCAGACGTCGACAGCACTATCAGTTCGATCCAACTCACCAACTACGGCCCCAATGACGCGGAGTGCAAGGTACGCTTTACCAATGGTCCGGAAGCCCCGCGTACGCGCAAGGTCACGGTCGCGGCAGGGAAAACCACCAACACCACGGCCAATTTCAGCCGTGCCATCATCAAGATGCGTATCCAGCTGACCTGCGCACCGAAATAAGGCAAAAGCGGAGCTTGCGTACAGCAATACTCCGCTTATAAACAAATTTCTAGATGGGTTATAGCAGTTTTTTACGCTTTTTAATCGAACGGACCCTGTCTAACCTTCACTCCATCGCCTTACAGCATTCACCGATGGAGCTTACATAATCATGGCCCGTGTTCTGATCATCGAAAGCAGTGCCCGTCAGCAGGATTCAATCTCCCGGCAGCTGACCCAACAATTCATCAGCCAATGGAAAGTCGCCCATCCGGCTGATCAGATCACCGTACGAGACCTCGCCATCAACCCGGTTCCGCACCTGGATGCCAATCTGTTGGGCGGCTGGATGAAACCTGCCGAGCAGCGCAGCACGGTTGAACAGGCCTCCCTGGACCGCTCCAACGAACTGACCGATGAGTTGCTGGCCGCCGATGTGTTGGTGATGGCCGCGCCGATGTACAACTTCGCGATTCCCAGCACCCTCAAAGCCTGGCTCGACCATGTGCTGCGTGCCGGTGTGACCTTCAAGTACACCGCCACCGGCCCCCAGGGCCTGCTGACCGACAAGCGTGCCTTTGTGCTGACCGCCCGCGGCGGCATCCACGCCGGTGGCAGCACCGACCACCAGGAACCGTACCTGCGTCAGGTCATGGGCTTTATCGGCATCCATGACGTCACGTTCATTCATGCCGAAGGGGTGAACCTGGGCGGTGATTTCCAGGAGAAGGGTTTGAACCAGGCCAAGGCGTTGTTGGCCCAAGTGGCGTGAGATGTTAATCGTCAGATAATCGCCCGCTGTTTAGATAGCTCCACGCAACCCTTCAAGTACGCGTATCGAACCTCCCTTTGCACTTTTTGCTCCTGAGTGCTCCCGCCCGACTGACGCTTTTAGCGAGGTCGGGTTTTTTTTGCCTTGAGTTTCGTAACGCGCGGAAAACCGCTAATGTCGCGCCCATTCAAAATGAGGCGAGCATGGGCTATCTACTTGTTGTGACGCTGATCCAGGCGTTTTCCTTCAGCTTGATCGGCGAATACCTGGCCGGTCACGTCGACAGTTATTTCGCGGTGCTGGTGCGTGTACTGTTGGCCGGGCTGGTGTTTATCCCGCTGACCCGCTGGCGCACGGTGGAGCCGGCGTTCATGCGCGGCATGCTGTTGATCGGCGCACTGCAGTTCGGCGTGACCTACGTGTGCCTGTACCTGAGCTTTCGCGTACTGACGGTGCCGGAGGTGTTGCTGTTCACCATCCTGACACCGTTGCACGTGACCCTGATCGAAGACGCCCTGAACCGCCGCTTCAACCCGTGGGCGCTGGTGGCCGCACTGGTGGCGGTGGCGGGGGCAGCGGTGATTCGCTTCGACCAGATCACCCCGAACTTCTTCATGGGCTTCCTGCTGCTGCAACTGGCCAACTTCACCTACGCCGCCGGGCAGGTGCTTTACAAGCATCTGGTGGCCCGTCATCCGAGTGACCTGCCGCATTACCGGCGCTTTGGCTACTTCTATCTCGGCGCGTTGGCGGTGGCGTTGCCGGCGTTCCTGATGTTCGGCAAGGCCAACTTCCTGCCGGAAGCGCCGTTGCAGTGGGGCGTTTTGGTGTTCCTCGGTCTGGTCAGCACGGCACTGGGTATGTACTGGTGGAACAAGGGCGCGTGCATGGTCAACGGTGGCACGTTGGCGGTGATGAACAACCTGCATGTGCCGGTGGGGTTGTTGCTGAACTTGCTGATCTGGAATCAGCATGAACCGTTGGGCAGGTTGCTGCTGGGCGGGTTGGTGATTCTCGGGGCGGTGTGGATCAGCCGGCTGGGCCTGCGGTCGTCGGCGCCAATTGCGTCAGCAAAAAATCAATGAATGCGCGGGTCTTTTGCGGCACGCGTCGCGCTGACGAATAAACCGCATTGATGGTGATTGCCGGCGCCTGCCATTCGCAGAGCACCGGCACCAGGCGCCCGGCGCTCAGGGCGTCTTCGACGATAAAGTCCGGCAACAGCGCGATGCCCATCCCGGCCTCTGCCGCCTGGGCCAGCAGGTCGCCGTTGTTGGCGTGCAGAGGGCCGGTAACGTTGACCCGCTGGGTTTCCTGGCCCTTGCTCAATTGCAGGCTGACGCCGCTTTGCAGATACCCATAATTGAGGCACTGGTGCTGGCGCAGGTCTTGCGGGGTCTGCGGTATGCCCGCGCGTGCCAGGTAGGCTGGCGCAGCCACCATGATCCGTGGCGCAGGTGCCAACTGGCGGGCGATCATCGTTGAGTCGGGCATGCTGGCGATGCGGATGGTCACGTCGAAACCACCGCGTACCGGGTCGACCTGTTGGTCGCTGAGCACCAGTTGCAGCTCGATATGCGGATGCTGTTCATGGAACAGCGGAATCAACCGCCCCAGGCGATGCAGCCCGAACGACATCGGCGCATTGACCCGCAACACGCCCCGTAGCTCACCGATACCATCCCGGGCCCGCTGTTCGGCTTCGTCCAGGGCGGCCAGTACTTCACGCGCAGCTTCAAAATACTCTGCCCCGGCCTCCGTCAAATGCAGGCTGCGGGTGGTGCGCTGAAGCAGTTGCACGCCTATGGCTTCTTCCAGCGCCTGAATCTGTTTGCTGACTTTTGAGCGCGGTACGTCCATGGCTCGCGCGGCGGCCGCGAAGCCGTTCTCGCCGACCGTGACGACAAACGCCCGCATGCATTCGATACGGTCCATGATTGTCCCTTTTTTAGAATCAATGATTCTCTATTTTAGGTAATTGTCTCGATTTTATCCATCCCATAAAGTTACTTCCAAGCCGCCAGCCAAGCTTCACAGCGGCGCTGAACGCACCCCTTACCGAATCGAAACCATTAAAAGGAAGTCACCATGTCTATTCGCGAATTGCTCAACCCAGCCAACTCCACCCTGATCCTGATCGACCACCAGCCGCAGATGGCCTTTGGCGTGCAGTCGATCGATCGCCAGACCCTGAAGAACAACACGGTGGCGCTGGCCAAGGCCGCCATGATCTTCAACGTGCCGACCATCCTGACCTCGGTTGAGACCAAGAGCTTCAGCGGCTACATCTGGCCGGAACTGCTGGACGTGTTCCCGGACCAGCAGCCGATCGAGCGCACCTCGATGAACTCCTGGGAAGACAAGGCGCTGGTGGCCGCGGTGAAGGCCACCGGGCGCAAGAAGCTGATCATGGCGGCCCTGTGGACCGAGGTGTGCCTGAACTTCCCGGCCCTGGAAGCCCTGGCCGAAGGCTACGAGGTGTACATCGTCACCGACGCCTCCGGCGGCACCAGCAAAGAAGCGCATGACATGTCGGTGCAACGGATGATTCAGGCGGGCGCGGTACCGGTCACCTGGCAGCAAGTGCTGTTGGAATACCAGCGTGACTGGGCTCACAAGGAAACCTACGACGCGGTGATGGGCCTGGTACAGGAGCACAGCGGCGCTTACGGCATGGGCGTGGATTACGCCTACACCATGGTTCACGGCGCGCCGCAGCGTCAGGTCAAGTAAGGTCCAACGCAAAAAAAACGGCACAACTCGGGTTGTGCCGTTTTTTGTTGTTACATCACTGCCTTTTCCGCCGGGGGCAGGTGACTGGCCCCCAGCACCGCCGGTAACATTCCCGCCCGCAAGTCACCGCCGCTCGGCTGCTGGTACAGGCTCAAACCAAATTCCGGCAGCACCGCCAGCAGGTAGTCGAAGATATCGCCCTGGATCCGCTCGTAGTCGGCCCATGCGGTGGTGCGGGTGAAGCAGTAGATCTCCAGCGGAATGCCCTGGGCGGTGGTCTGCATCTGCCGCACCATGCAGGTCATGTTCGGCTGGATCTCCGGATGGCTTTTCAGATAGGCCAGGGCATACGCGCGGAAGGTGCCGATATTGGTCATGCGTCGGCGGTTGGCGGACATCGCCGCGACATTGCCCTGGGCTTCGTTCCAGGCCTTGAGCTCGGCCTTCTTGCGGCTCATGTAGTCGGTCAGCAGGTGTACCTGGGTGAGCTTCAGCTCTTCGTCGTCGCGGATGAAACGCACGCCGCTGGCGTCGATATACAGGCTGCGCTTGATCCGCCGGCCACCGGAGGCCTGCATGCCGCGCCAGTTCTTGAACGACTCGGACATCAGGCGCCAGGTGGGAATCGAGACGATGGTCTTGTCGAAGTTCTGCACTTTGACGGTGTGCAGGGTGATGTCGACCACGTCACCGTCGGCGCCGACCTGGGGCATTTCGATCCAGTCGCCGACCCGCAGCATGTCGTTGCTGGTCAGTTGCACACTGGCGACGAACGACAGCAGGGTGTCCTTGTAGACCAACAGAATCACCGCCGACATTGCACCCAGACCGGAAAGCAGCAGCAGTGGCGAGCGGTCGATCAACGTGGCGACGATGATGATTGCGCCAAACACGAACAGCACCATCTTCGCCAACTGCACATAGCCCTTGATCGAGCGGGTGCGGGCGTGTTCGGTGCGGGCATAGATGTCCAGCAGGGCGTTGAGCAGTGCACTGATCGCCAGCACCATGAACAGAATGGTGAACGCCAGGGCGACATTGCCGATGAACAGGGTGGCGGTCTTGCTCAGGTCCGGCACCAGGTACAGGCCGAACTGGATCACCAGCGACGGCGTCATCTGCGCCAGGCGGTGGAAGACTTTGTTGTGCCGCAGGTCATTGAGCCAGTGCAGCGCGGGTTGCCGGCCCAGCAGCTTGACGGCGTGCAGGATGAGGTAGCGGGCCACTCGTCCGAGCAGCAATGCCACTACCAGCAACACCACCAGCGCAAGGCTGGAATGCAGCAGCGGGTGTTCGTCGAGGGTGCCCCAAAGGTCTTTGACGTTGAGCCAGAGCTGTTTGATATCCATGGGTAAACGCGATTCTTCTGTAAGACGTGACGGGCCGATTAGAGCATTTAAGTACGTCAAAGTTGTGGTTGTGGACAAATCCCCTGACAAAAAAGCGCCTGATTAACCCAGTTCGCGTAAAGAAACTCGGCCTCGGCGCCCGAAACCGTTACCCTATGCAGCTGTTTTTTTGTATTTCTTCGAGGTAGCACCCGTGTTTTCCCAATTCGCCCTGCACGAACGCCTGCTCAAAGCCGTGGCCGAGCTTAAATTTGTCGAGCCAACGCCTGTGCAAGCAGCGGCCATCCCGCTCGCGCTCGAAGGGCGTGACCTGCGGGTGACGGCTCAAACCGGGAGTGGCAAGACTGCCGCTTTCGTCCTGCCGATTCTTAACCGTCTGATCGGCCCGGCGAAAGTCCGTGTCAGCATCAAGACCCTGATCCTGCTGCCGACCCGCGAACTGGCCCAGCAGACCTTGAAGGAAGTGGAGCGCTTCTCGCAGTTCACTTTCATCAAGTCCGGCCTGATCACCGGCGGCGAAGACTTCAAGGTCCAGGCCGCCATGCTGCGCAAGGTGCCGGACATCCTGATCGGCACCCCGGGCCGGATGATCGAACAACTGAACGCCGGCAACCTGGACCTCAAGGAAGTTGAAGTCCTGGTGCTCGACGAAGCCGACCGCATGCTCGACATGGGCTTTGCCGACGACGTGCAGCGCCTGGTGCAAGAGTGCGTCAACCGCCAGCAGACCATGCTGTTCTCGGCCACCACCGGTGGTTCGACCCTGCGCGACATGGTCGCCAAGGTCCTGAACAACCCTGAGCACCTGCAGGTCAACAACGTCAGCGACCTGAACTCGACCACCCGTCAGCAGATCATCACTGCTGACCACAACGTGCACAAAGAGCAGATCCTCAACTGGTTGCTGGCCAACGAGACCTATCAGAAGGCTATCGTGTTCACCAACACCCGGGCCATGGCCGACCGCATCTACGGTCGCCTGGTGGCTCAGGAGTACAAGGCGTTCGTCCTGCACGGTGAGAAAGACCAGAAGGACCGCAAGCTGGCCATCGACCGCCTCAAGCAAGGCGGCGTGAAGATCCTGGTCGCCACCGACGTTGCCGCCCGCGGCCTGGATGTTGACGGCCTGGACATGGTGATCAACTTTGATATGCCCCGCAGCGGCGACGAATACGTACACCGTATCGGTCGTACCGGGCGTGCCGGCAACGATGGCCTGGCGATCTCGCTGATCTGCCATGGCGACTGGAACCTGATGTCGAGCATCGAGCGCTACTTGAAGCAGTCGTTCGAGCGCCGCACCATCAAGGAAGTCAAAGGCACCTACGGCGGGCCGAAGAAGGTCAAGGCATCGGGCAAGGCCGTTGGCGTGAAGAAGAAAAAGGTCGACGCCAAGGGCGACAAGAAGAAGGCCGGTGCCAAGTCGCCGACCAAGCGCAAGATTGCCAACCGTCCAAAGACCGACAATCTGTCGTTGGTCAGCAAGGACGGCATGGCGCCTCTGAAGCGCCGCAAGCCGGAAGCACCGGCTGCCGAGTAAAGCTTGAGCCATAAAAAAACCGGACAATGTCCGGTTTTTTTTCGCCTCAGTTTTTAGTTTTGTCGGTCGCCTCATTGAGTTCCGTGAGGCGCTGGTCGATCAGTTGGCACTTGTCGGGCAGGTCTGCGCTGGCGGTTTCCAGCTTCATGTTCTGCAGTTCTTCGTTGATCTCCTTGGCCTTCTCTGGATTCTGTTGGGTGAGCTCGGTCACCTTCTTGGCCAGTTGCTCACGTTTGGCGGTGGCTTCTTCCGGCGTGCAGGCCCAGGCGGGCAGGGCGGCAAGCAGCGTGGCGGCGACGGCCATATTCAGCAGGGTTTTCATGATTCGGACCTCCATGGCGGTAATGAACGGTTGAGGGCCGTGAGCACTGAAAAGTTCAGCGAAATCGCGTCCGTCCGCTAGGCTGAACGGACGACGGGTCCGGCATGTCACACCTTTGAAGGGCCTATTTCGTGTGCCTTCAGGAGGAATCAGGATGACGACTTACGATTGGGATTTGATCGAACGACTGCTGCATGAGGTACAGAACGGTGGCGCCAGCTTCGCCCCACGCAAATACGCCGAGGAAGAAGCGACTAAAAGGGCCGCCGCCGGAGAGCCCATCGGTAATCTCGATGAATTTAAAAAGCTCGCGGCGGATTACGAGGCGTTGTTGTTCAAGCACGGCTTTATTGAGTCGCGGTCAGAGGAAGAGTGCGGCAATGGTGAGAACTTCAAATTGACCCAGCGCGGCTCACAGTTGCTGAGCCTGATCGACAGCTGTATCCCCGGTGATAATCACCCGCGTCAGGTGCTGGACGAGCAGGCGGATGCTCTGGATCCGGCGACGTTTGATGAACTGGCTTCCAAACCACAGATTGCCTGATGACTATGGGGTGCCAGCCTTCAGGCATTTAAGGGCCTTGAAGTCGCTGCGCACCTTGTCGATCTTTTGTGTCAGCTTCTGGCGTTGTTGCACGGTGCTTTCCGCCATCAGGTCGACGATCAGGCTGCGGGCAGCGGCTTCGGTCTGGGCGTAGGCCTGGCGATATTCCGGCGTCCACAGGCTTTCGCGATTCACCAGCAGTTGCTCGATCTTCTGTGGGAAATCGCTGCTGTGGCGGTCTTTGACGGCTGCGATAAATAGTGTTTGCCAGTGGGCGCGGTTGCCAATCCATTGTTGGTTCTGCTCACCCAAGGCGATCGACCAGGCGGTGACGCGATTCTGCTGGCTGGCACTTAACGGCCCGAGCCACGCATCGAGGCGCTTGTTCATGCGCTCGGCGCGTTCCTTGATCTGCTGCTCGAGGGGCGGTTTTAGGTATTCGTCCTGACGCTTGCGCAGGTCCTTGGCGAACGCTTGCTCCATATCCTTTACTTGCTGATCGTCCAGCCCCTGCAGTAGCTCGACGGCGGACGGCGTGATCGCCCGGGCGCTCTCGGCAATAGCTTGTTTGGCTTCGGCGGTACGGGTTTGCAGGGCGGCGTCGGTCACCTGGTTGGTGTCGACCATCTGTTGCAGGCGATCGAGCCAGTCCAGGTAGCCCGGCAGCTGGGTGGTGCAATGCCAGGCCAGGTGTTCCTTGAGTGTGTCGTTGAACCAGCTCTTCTGCCCGGCGTTCATTTCCAGGTAGTCGCTGAGGGTCCAGGGGATGATCACATCCAGATTGCGATAGGC
Organism: Pseudomonas sp. K5002; assembly: GCF_013386655.1. Classification (NCBI taxonomy): domain Bacteria; kingdom Pseudomonadati; phylum Pseudomonadota; class Gammaproteobacteria; order Pseudomonadales; family Pseudomonadaceae; genus Pseudomonas; species Pseudomonas sp. K5002. The sequence goes on from NZ_JACARK010000254.1 coordinate 9,045, forward strand.
CAGGCCCACCCGATTGCAGCCGGCAAGCACCAGGCTGAGGGTCAGCAACATCACCAGAAATTTTAACCGACGCAGCATGAGCGAGTCCTTGCGCAGACGAGAGTATTGCATCTGAACCCGTCAGGGCAGCGACAGTTCAGCCCATCAATAAAACGCCCGCTCGGCCTTCAGGGTCAACAGCCCGTCGCATTGCGAGTTGTGTCCGGAGTAGGCCGAGCAATCGCCGCCGCTGAGGCTGGAGTCGCTGTAGATCAGGTTCAGGTCGACGCCCATCCATGGCCTGGAAAATTGTACCGACCAGTCGCTGAAGCTGCGGATCGAGCTGCCATCGGCCACCGAGACCGGGGTGCCGAGCTGGTGGGTGGTGTATTTCATGCTGACGCCGATGCCGAACGGCTTGGTGCCGCCGAGGTCGGCGAACAGGGTGCTGTCCTGCCGGTCCGGGTCGTTGCTGAAGGAGGCGCCGAAGCGATTGCCCAGCAAGGTCAGGCCGCCGTAGAACTCCTGGCTGTCGAGGGGGCTCAGCTTGGGATAGCTGTAGTGAATCATCCCCAGTTCATAACCCAGGGTCTGGTCGAAGGGGCGTTTGAAACCCAGGTAGGAGTCGACTTCCAGGTTGCTGGTCGGGGAAATGCCCATGCTCGGTGAGAATTGGCCGAGGTACAGGCCGCTGCCGTGGCTCAGGTCCAGGCCGCCATGGAACGAGTCGCTCCCGGGCGCCGTGGGCTTTACCAGGCCTTGAGCCATGCTTCGGCTGGGTGTCGTACCCAATTTCAGGTCGAAATCACCCAATTCACGCTGGAAAACCTGCGCTTCGGCGAGGGGGCTGGCCAACAGGGCACCGGCCAGGAATATGCAGGATTTGAGCATGCTTCACTCCATGAAAAGCGAGGAGCAGTAACGGGAAATATCAGGCAAATGCCCGATCTAGACGTGTGCAAGCATACCGGCGATGGTTCGCAGATGAGGCCCGTTCGTCGATTGGCGTAATAAAGGGGTGTATCAGGGGGTAGTGCGGGCTCTAGTCCTAGCGCCTTGAAAGGCAAAGCGCATAGGGACCAGGTGTAATGCGCGAGTCTTACTTTTTACCCAGGGTGATCTGCTTGGACGGGCCGAAAGTCTGGCCGCTTACGCCTTTGGCAATCTGCTGGATTTCGCCGCCCTGCTTGAGGAATGCAGCAATTTGGCTGTTGATCGATTCGCTGGTTTCAACGGCGGGAGCTGGCTTTGCTTTGCTGTTGGATGCTTTTACGCGCATGGCGGCCACTAACCTGTAGAAAATTAACTTGGCCATGCATCGTACATGAAATGCTTGACAATTGCTTGGCAAATATCCCCCTGAAATATACTTAGGGTTTATGAATCGCCTGGATTATTAAGTGAAATACTCACCTAACTTGCTGTTTTAACTCGAATCCCTCGAGGAAATCCGGCCGTGGGTACTGGCCGGATTCAGCCCGATGACCTGACGAGCGGGGCGCTTCTCGGCAAACCCATGATTTTTCAGGCCTGTACGCCGGTACACGGGACCGCCGTCGTCAACTCGGGTAGAATGCCGCCCACGCAATGAGGGTATTTGAGATGGCTTTAGTCGGGCGCTACAACAGCTTGCAAGTGGTTAAACACACTAACTTTGGTTTGTACCTGGATGGTGATCAAGAGGGCGAAATCCTCTTGCCCAACCGATATATCCCCAAAGATATTCCCAGTGAAGATGAAGACTGGCTCAACGTTTTCATTTATCTGGACAGCGATGACAAACTTATCGCGACCACCGAAAAACCAAAAGTACAGGTGGGTGAATTTGCCAGTCTGAAAGTGGTTGAAGTCAACAGTATCGGTGTATTCCTCGATTGGGGCCTGCCCAAGGATCTGCTACTGCCTTACTCCGAAGAAAAGCGCCAGCTGACCGCCGGTGAGTATTGCGTGGTACACGTCTACCTCGACAAACACACCAAGCGCATCACCGCCACCGCACGCCTTGACCGCTACCTGGACAAGACCCCGGCCACCTACAAGGTCGGCCAGGAAGTTGACTTGCTGGTGGCCGAAGCCACCGACATGGGCTTCAAGGCCATTATCAACAACAAGCACTGGGGCCTGATCCACAAGAACGAAGTGTTCAAGTTCCTGCGCCCGGGCAAGGAAGAGAAAGGCTTCATCAAGGAAATCCGCGCCGACGGCAATATCAGCCTGAGCCTGCAGCCTGTGGGTGAAGAAGCGGCCTCCAGCCTGAACTCGAAGATCCTCGCCAAGTTGCGCGACAACAACGGCACCTTGCCGGTCAGCGATAAAAGCGACCCGGCACTGATCAGCAGTTTGTTCGGTGTCAGCAAAGGCAACTTCAAGAAGGCCATCGGCGCCCTCTACAAGCAGGGGCACATCGTGATCCACGCGGATCGCATTGAACTAAGCTGATCGCGGTTTGCTCTTCTGTAGGAGCACGCTTGCTCCTGCAGAAGGCCGCCTCAATGTCTAGAAAAACGCTTTTCGCCTACCTCGGTACGTTGCTTGCCTTTCTGATTCTTGACGGCCTGTGGCTCGGTGTCCTCATGGGCCCGACCTACAAAGCGCTGCTCGGCCCGTTGATGCTTGATCAGCCGCGCCTGTTCCCAGCCGTGGCGTTCTATCTCCTCTATGTATTCGGTTGTGTGGTGCTTGTCGTCCTGCCTGCGTTGGCGAGCGGCGGCTGGCAGCGTGCCGCGCGGCTTGGTGCACTCCTTGGATTGGTAGCCTACGGCACCTATGACCTGAGCAATTGGGCAACCCTGCAGGGCTGGTCGGCCGGTTTGGCCTTCATGGACATCGCCTGGGGCACCTTCCTGACTGCCGTTTGCTGCACCGTGGGCTATCAATGTGCGCGCAGGGTGCACAATTGATTGTGTACAGGATTGCCCTGCACCATCCCTGAGCGAATCACCGCCGTTCAATCGTCTCTACGCCGCCTGAAGAGCCAAGCTCCACGGGGGATTGTGCCGAGTTTTATTGCATTGGCACGCATTCTGCTCAACAACTCGTATACAAACCATGCCGCCTCCCGTACGCACTCCCGTCGCGGGTGGCAGGCCGGTATTTACGAGGAGCCCTGCGATGACCGAACAATTGCCCAAAGGCTACAGCCCGCGCCTGTACAACCAGGACCTGGGACCGCTGCCGCAAAAATGGAACTGGTACAACATCTTCGCCTTCTGGATGAGCGACGTGCACAGCGTCGGCGGCTACGTATTCGCCGCCAGCCTGTTCGCCCTGGGGCTGGCCAGTTGGCAGGTATTGATCGCCTTGCTCGCCGGGATTTGTATTGTGCAATTGATCGCCAACCTGGTGGCCAAGCCGAGCCAGCAGGCGGCAGTGCCGTACCCGGTAATCTGCCGGTTGGCCTTTGGGGTATTCGGGGCGAATATCCCGGCGGTGATTCGTGGGTTGATCGCAGTGGCCTGGTACGGGATCCAGACATACCTGGCGTCCAGTGCATTGATCATCGTGGTGCTGCGCTTTTTCCCACAGATGGCGGTATACGCAGAGCCGCACTTTGCCGGCCTGTCGTACCTGGGCTGGTTCGGTTTCCTCAGCCTGTGGACGCTCCAGGCGCTGGTGTTCTGGGCGGGCATGGAGTCCATCCGTCGTTTCATCGACTGGGCGGGGCCTGTGGTCTATGCGGTGATGTTTGCCCTGGCAGGCTGGATCGTCTGGAAGGCTGGCTGGGCCAATATCAGCTTCACCCTGGCGGAAAAATCCCTATCAGGCTGGCAGGCGTTTGGCCAAATCATCGTGGCAACCGCGTTGGTGGTGTCGTACTTTTCCGGGCCGACCTTGAACTTCGGTGATTTCAGCCGCTACTGCCGCACGATGAAAGACGTGCGTCGCGGAAATTTCTGGGGCTTGCCGGTAAATTTCCTGGCGTTCTCCCTGGTCACCGTGGTGATCGTCTCGGGCACCTTGCCGGTGTTCGGCGAAATGCTCCACGACCCGATTGCCACCGTTTCGCGCATCGACAATGACATGGCTGTGTTGCTGGGGGCGTTCGCCTTTGTCACCGCGACTATCGGCATCAACATCGTGGCCAACTTCGTCTCGCCGGCCTTTGACTTCGCCAACGTGGCACCGAGCAAAATCAGCTGGCGTGCCGGTGGAATGATTGCGGCGGTGGCCTCGATCTTCATCACCCCATGGAACCTGTTCAACAACCCGCTGATGATCCACTACACCCTCGATATCCTCGCCGCGTTTATCGGGCCGTTGTTCGGGATTCTGCTGGTGGATTTCTACCTGATCAAAAAACAGAAGATCGACGTGGATGCGCTGTTCGATGACAGCCCGAGCGGGCGTTACTACTTTGACGGCGGCGTGAACTGGACGGCGGTCAAGGCGCTGGTGCCCGCGACGCTGGTGGGCGTCGCGATTACCTTCACCCCGGTGCTGCAGGGCATGGCCAATTTCGCCTGGTTTACCGGCTGCTTCCTGGGTGGGCTGTTTTTCCTGGTGTTGGCGCGGCGTGAACAGGTTCGCGCGCCTGTGTCGATGGTTGCCGGCTGACCAGCACCGATCCGGCCACCAACAAACCGGCGCCTGCTACCACCAGCGCC
>NZ_JACARK010000255.1:0-2477 GCF_013386655.1 Pseudomonas sp. K5002
GTCGAGCAGCAGGTGGGCCGCACCGCTCGCGACCGCAATCGCCCATTGCTGCGCACCGCCGACCCGGCAAAAACCCTGCGGGACCTGCTGACGCTGCGCGACCCGCTTTATCGGGAAATCGCCGATCTGGTGGTGGAAACCGATGAGCGGCCGCCACGAATGGTGGTTCTCGACATTCTCGAGCGCCTGGCACAGTTGCCACCCCGTTAAAGCCAGGGCCGAAATGCGCTATCCTCGGCGGCGCGTCATGACCGTCCGAGTTGTGGCGTAGAGCCATCAGGCAGCGTCAGATCCCGACGTTGCCGACAACGTTAATGTAGGGCAGGACGCCTGCTTTCATCTTCAACGCGGGGACACATGCAGACACTTAAGGTCGATCTTGGCGAGCGCAGCTACCCGATCCATATTGGCGAAGGTTTGTTGGACCAGCCCGAGTTGCTCGCACCGCATATTGCCGGGCGGCAAGTGGCGATCATCTCCAATGAAACGGTCGCGCCGCTGTATCTTGAGCGTCTGAGCCGCAGCCTGGCGGCGTACTCGGTGATCTCGGTGGTGCTGCCGGACGGCGAGGCCTTCAAGACCTGGGAAACCCTGCAACTGATCTTTGATGGCCTGCTGACGGCCCGTCATGACCGGCGCACCACTGTGGTGGCCCTGGGTGGCGGTGTGATCGGCGACATGGCTGGCTTTGCAGCCGCCTGCTATCAGCGCGGCGTGGACTTTATCCAGGTACCGACCACCTTGCTGTCCCAGGTCGATTCGTCGGTGGGCGGCAAGACCGGCATCAACCACCCGCTGGGCAAGAACATGGTCGGCGCGTTCTATCAGCCGAATGTGGTGCTGATCGACACTGCCACCCTCAATACCCTGCCACCCCGCGAGCTGTCGGCGGGCCTGGCGGAAGTCATCAAGTACGGGCTGATCTGCGACGAGCCGTTCCTGACCTGGCTGGAAGAACACGTCGACGCCCTGCGCGCCCTCGACCAGGTGGCACTCACCGAAGCGATTTCCCGCTCCTGCGCCGCCAAGGCGCTGGTGGTGAATGCCGACGAGCGTGAGTCCGGCGTGCGCGCCACCTTGAACCTCGGCCACACCTTCGGCCATGCGATCGAGACCCACATGGGCTATGGTGTGTGGTTGCATGGAGAGGCCGTAGCGGCTGGCACAGTGATGGCATTGGAGATGTCGCAACGCCTGGGCTGGATCAGCGCCCAGGAGCGTGATCGCGGGATCCGCCTGTTCCAGCGCGCCGGGTTGCCGGTCATTCCTCCCGAGGAGATGACCGAGGCAGATTTTCTCGAACATATGGCAATAGACAAGAAAGTGATCGACGGTCGACTGCGACTGGTGCTGTTGCGCCGAATGGGCGAAGCGGTAGTGACCGACGATTATCCGAAAGAGATTTTACAGGCCACGCTGGGAGCGGATTACCGCGCCCTGGCCCAGCTTAAAGGTTAATAAGATCCCGATGACTAGTTTGCATGCCGACGAGGCGTTCCTCGGCCATTACCAGTTAAGCCACGACCCTTTTGCTCCTCGGGTGCCTGGTTTCAAGTTTTTCCCTGCGCAACGCAAGCCGGTGCTGGGACAACTGCACCACCTGGCGCGCTACAGCCAGTTGCTGCTGGTGGTCACCGGCCCGTTGGGCAGCGGCAAGACCTTGCTGCGCCAGGCACTGGTGGCCAGCACCAACAAGCAATCGGTACAGAGCGTGGTGGTTTCCGCCCGTGGTGCCGGTGATGCGGCAGGCGTGTTGCGTCAAGTGGCCCAGGCCCTCGACGTGTCCACTGCCGAGCCGAATGCGATCCTCAAGCAAGTGGTGCAACTGGGCCTGACCGGCCAGGAAGTCTACCTGCTGGTGGATGACGCCGAGCAGCTCGACGAATCTGCCCTGGAAGCGTTGCTGGCCCTGGCGGCCGGTACGCCTGAAGGGCGCCCGCATGTGTTCCTGTTTGGCGAGTCTTCGCTGATCGCCGAACTTGAACAGATCAGCGGTGAGCAGGAGCTGTTCCACGTCATCGAACTGCAGCCTTACGAAGAAGAAGAAACCCGCGAATACCTGGCCCAGCGGCTGGAAGGCGCAGGGCAGGGCATCGAACTTTTCTCCGCTTCGCAGATCTCTGATATTCACGAAAGCTCCGACGGCTGGCCTGGCACCATCAACCAGGTTGCCCGGGATGCCATGATCGAAGCCATGATTGCCAGCCGCTCAGCGGTAAAGCGTCCAAAGATGGGGTTTACTATGCCGAAGAAGCACGTATTGGCAATTTCTGCCGTTGTCGTGGTTGCCGTCGCCGCCGCCTGGTTGATTCCAGGTCGCAACAAGGCACCGACCACCGCTGGCGCGCCAACCGAACAGGCGCAGTTGCCACTGGGCAAGCCAACACCGAACGTTGAGTTTGCCAACTCCGGCCAACCCACCAACCTGCCAATGGTCGGCCAACCGGTGATGCGCGGCCCGCTCGCCGAAGAAGCTG
>NZ_JACARK010000256.1:0-3921 GCF_013386655.1 Pseudomonas sp. K5002
TTGAGGGCCAGCAGGTTGGTCTGCTCGGCAATCGCGCGAATCACATCCAGTACCTTGCCAATGTCACGGCCCTGGGTGGCCAGGCCTTCGATCAGCACCGAGGTGTTTTGCACGTCCTGGGTCATGGTCTGGATCGCGCCGACGGTTTCCACCACTCGGTCGCGCCCTTCCCGCGCAGCCTGGTTGGACTGGCTGGACGCCTCGGAGGTGGACACCGCGTTGCGCGCCACTTCTTCCACGGCGGCCGTCATTTCGTTGACCGCGGTGGCGGCCTGGTCGATTTCGTTGTTTTGCTGTTGCAGGCCTTTGGAGGCTTCTTCGGTGACGGCACTGAGCTCTTCAGCGGCGGAGGCCAACTGCGTGGCTGAGCCGGCGATGTGCTGGATGGTCTGGCGCAGGTTGTTCTGCATCGCGGCCAGGGCGCCGAGCAGGCGGGCCGGTTCGTCCTTGCCGTCGACTTCGATGGGTTTGCTCAGGTTGCCGCCGGCGATGGATTCGGCAGCACTGACCGCCTTTTGCAGCGGAGCGACAATGCTGCGGGTCAGCAGCCAGGCCAGCAACACCGTCATCAAGGCTGCCACCACGGCGACGATGATGATCCCGGTCACAGCCTGGGAATAACTGCCTTCGGCGGCGACGTTGGCCTGATCGGCCCCGGCGCTGTTGATGGCGATCAGTTTATTCAACTGCTCGCCCATCAGGTCGGTGCCGTCCTTGATCCGGGTATTGATCAGGGTACGCATCTCCTCGACCTTGTTTTGCTGCGACAGCGACATCATCTCGGCCTGGGCGGTCAGGTAGCTGTCGAGGGTCGCGGAAAAGGCTTTGTAGACGCTGGCCTCTTCGCCCTCGGCAGGCAAGGCCGAATAGGCGGCCTGGGCCACCTTGACCTTGTCCACCAGAATGGCCGAGCGCTCCTTGGCGTCCTGCACGGCGGCCGGCTCGCGGTTGATCAGAATGCGGAAGGACAGGATGCGCAGGCGCAACACGTTTTCGGTAATGTTGCCAAGGTACTTTACGCTGGGTAACTGGTTGGTTCCCATGTCGACCGAGGCCTGGCGGATCAGCGTCATGCGGTTGACCGCAAACACCCCCAGGATAACCACAAGCAACGCAATGAACGCAAAACCAAGGAAAGCTCGGGGGGCAATATTCAGGTTACGGAGGGACATAGGTGCGCTCTCAGAAGTAGTGGCTGCGCGCGTCCCTGCCGCGACACGGTCAGTCAGCGTCAACGCGCTGCTCTGACCTTACGGCGCCACTGTTTTAATAGGTATGTGGTGCCTACAACGTTATCGGCCGGCTTGAGGATTTAATGGGGGATGTTTCGAAATATTTTTTCACACTTCTGACAACTGGCACTTTCTGGCATCCTGCGCCTCCTTTTTCCTACCCGGGCCCGTATTTTGTCTGACACTCAAACCCCTCGCCCCCGTTATAAATCCGACCTGATCTACGGCCTCGACGACCGTCCGCACTTCAGCGCGGCGATATTTGCCGCCCTGCAGCACGTGCTGGCCAGCTTTGTCGGGATCATCACCCCGACGCTGATCGTCGGCGGCGTGCTGGGCCTGGAAAGCGAAGTGCCGTACCTGGTCAGCATGGCGTTGTTTGTGTCCGGGCTCGGCACCTTTGTGCAGGCCCGCAAGTTCGGCCCGGTGGGTTCGGGCCTGCTGTGCCTGCAAGGCACCAGTTTTTCGTTTATCAGCGTGATCCTCAGTGCCGGCTTCATGGTCAAGGCCCGGGGCGGCGGCACCGATGAGATCCTGTCGACGATCTTCGGCATCTGCTTTTTCGCGGCGTTTATCGAAGTGGTGCTCAGCCAGTTCATCGGCAAGCTGCGCAAGCTGATCACCCCGGTGGTCACCGGCACCATCATTACCTTGATGGGTTTGTCGCTGATCAAGGTGGCCGTCACCGACATGGCCGGCGGTTATGGCGCCAGCGACCTGGGCGCCGCCGGCAACATGGGCCTGGCGGCCCTGGTGCTGCTGACCATCGTGGTACTCAACCGCTTCAACAACCCGTTCCTGCGCCTGGGTTCGATCGTGATCGGCCTGACCCTGGGTTTTGTGGTGGCCTGGTGGATGGGCCGCGTCGACCTGGGCGCCCTGCCCCAGTTGCCACTGATCAGCGTACCGGTGCCGTTCAAGTACGGTTTTTCGTTCGACTGGGTGGCGTTTATCCCGGTGGCGGTGATCTTCCTGATTTCGCCACTGGAAGCCGCCGGTGACCTGACCGCCAACTCGATGATCTCGCAACAGCCGGTCAAGGGCCCGCTGTACATCAAGCGCATCAAGTCCGGCCTGCTGGCCGACGGCCTCAACTCGGTGATGGCGGCCACCTTCAACAGCTTGCCGATGGTGACCTTCGCCCAGAACAACGGGGTGATCCAGTTGACCGGCGTGGCCAGCCGTTATGTGGCGTACTTCATTGCCGGGCTGCTGGTGCTGCTGGGGCTGTTCCCGATGATCGGCGCGGTGTTGCAACTGATGCCCAAGCCGGTACTCGGTGGCGCCACGCTGATCATGTTCGGCACCGTGGCCGTGGCCGGGATCAAGATCCTCGCCGAAGCCGGGCTGCACCGGCGCAATGTGCTGATCGTGGCGATCTCCCTGGGCATGGGCCTGGGTGTGGCGGCAGTGCCGGAAGTACTGCGCGAGCTGCCCAAGGCACTGCACAACATCTTCGAGTCGCCGATCACCGTGGGGGCGTTCTGCGCTATCGTGCTGAACATCTTCCTGCCTGAGGAGTTCATAGAGTTGGAAGAAGATGAATTTGATCCGGAAGCCTCCACCCTCAAAGTGATGCAGGACCCGGACGTCACGAAATAGGAGAACCCGTTTTATGCGCAAGCTCATGGTTTTGTCACTGCTGCTACTCACCCTGAGCGCGTGCGCGCTGTTTCCCAATCGCGACCCGGTGAACATCAACGTGGTGGGCATCGAGCCGCTGCAGAGCCAGGACCTGGAAGTGCGTTTCGCGGTGAAGCTGCGGATACAAAATCCGAATGAAACCGCCATCGACTACAGCGGCGTGGCCCTGGACCTGGAGGTCAATGGCCGGCCGCTGGCGTCCGGGGTGAGTGACCAGGGTGGCTCGATCCCACGCTTTTCGGAGACGGTGCTGACGGTGCCGGTGAGCGTTTCGGCGTTTTCCGTGTTGCGCCAGACCCTTGGCTTGAGCCAGACCCAGAGTTTGAATAACCTGCCGTACGTGTTGCGCGGGAAACTCGCAGGTGGCCTGTTTGGCACCATGCGTTTTGTGGATCGCGGGACCCTGGACTTTCCCAACACTGCCACATGGTAACGACATGGATGCGCAACCTACGCTGTATACCGAACGGCTGATCCTGCGGCCGTTGACGCTGGAGGATGCCGAGGGTGTCCAGCAGCAATTTCCGCACTGGGAAGTGGTGCGTTACCTGAATGCCCTGGTGCCCTGGCCGTACCCGGCGGATGGTGCGCGCAGCTATCTGGAGCAGGTTGCATTGCCGGCGATGGCTCGGGGTGAGGAGTGGCATTGGTCGATCCGCCTGAAAAGCGCGCCTGGGGTGTTGATTGGTAATGTCAGCCTGATGGATGAGGTGGACAACAACCGCGGCTTTTGGCTGGCGCCGCAGTGGCAGGGCCAGGGGTTGATGGCCGAGGCCAGTGCGGCGGTGACTGAGTATTGGTTTGAGGTGCTGGAGCGGCCTGTGATGCGCGTGCCCAAGGCGGCGCCGAACGTGGCGTCTCGCAGGATTTCCGAGCGGACGGGGATGCGGTTGGTCAGGACGGATGAAGGGCAGTTTGTCGCGGGGAGTTTGCCCAAGGATATCTGGGAGATTACCCGGGAGGAATGGCTGGGGAGTCGGCGGGGCTGAGGTGGGTTTTGGGTGTATATCCGTTATTTGGGTAACGGCTGATATGGGTTCCGCTC
>NZ_JACARK010000257.1:0-17449 GCF_013386655.1 Pseudomonas sp. K5002
AGGCCGAACTGACCACGCAGTTGCAGCCCCTTGCCTCGCAAATCCAGCAGCACCTTGAGCAACAAACCGCGTTGCACACCCGCCAGACCCAACTGCAACAGCAACAGGCCGACGTGCAAGCCGCCCTCGCCCAGGCCCTCAAGCAGCAAGCCGACGCTGTGCCCTTGCTGCGCCAGGCCTTCGAGGAGCAAACCACCCTCGCCCACTTGACCCGCGAACTGGCCAAACGCAGCGAAGAGAAACAGCTGGGTGAAGCTGCCTGCGTGGAAGGCCAGGCGACGTTGACCGGCTTGCTCGACAAGCAGAAAGTTGTCGCCGAGCGCCTGCACCGGCTCGCCGCAGAGCTTGAACGCAGCGCCGCCCTCGCGCCGTTGAGTGAGGCCTGGAGCGCCTACCGCGACCGCTTGCAACAGCTGATGCTGATCGGCAATCGCCTCAATAAAGGCCAGGCCGAACTGCCACAACTGGAAGAGCGCGCCACCCGTCTCGGTGAAAAATGGACCGAGCAACGCGAAGCCCTTGACCTGCTGTACCACGAAGCCGGCGCCGAACCCCATGCAGTGGCCGAACAGATCCAGTTGCTCGGCAGCCTGCTCCAGGACAACCGCAAGCAACATCGCGCGTTTGAGGACCTGGCGCGGCTGTGGAACAGCCATCAGCAACTCGACAGCCAGAGCCAGGCCCTGACGCAAAAGCAGACCCTCGCCCAGCAACAACGCGAACTGTTGAACCAGAGCGGCTTGCAGGCCAAGGCCGAGTTGGCCGTCGCCGAACAGACCCTGACCGTCACCAAGCAACTGCTGGAGCGCCAGCGCCTGGCCCGCAGTGCCAGCGTCGAGGAATTGCGCGGCCAGCTGCAGGATAAGCAGCCGTGCCCGGTGTGCGGCAGTGTCGAGCACCCGTATCACCAGCCCGAAGCCATGCTGCAAAGCCTGACCCGCCACGACGAAAGCGAAGAAGCCAACGCGCAGCAAGCCGTGGATGTGCTCAAGGAAAAACTCACTGACCTGCGTGGCGAAGTGGGCGGCCTGATCGCCCAGCAAAAGGAATTCCTGCAACAACAGGAGCAACTCGCCAGCCAGTTGCAGGCCTTGCTGCCAAGCCTTGAAGCCCATCCGCTGTCGGCCTCGCTGTTCAACCAGGACGCGGCCAAGCGCGACGCCTGGCTCGCCCAGCAACTGAGCCAGCTCAGCCAGAGCCTCACCCAGGACGAGCAACGCCAGGGCGCCCTGCTCAACCTGCAACAGAACGCCGGGCGTTTGCAGCAACAACTGCAAGCCGCCCAGGACGCCAGCCAACAGGCGCGCCAGTTACTGATCGACCAGCAACGGGAACTGTCCAACGACCGCGAACGCCTGGACGAAGAACTCAACGCCTTCGCCAGCCTGCTGCCCACCGAGACCCTCGAAGGCCTGCGCAGCGAGCCGGCGGCGACCTTCATGTTGCTCGACCAGCAGGTCAGCCAGCGCCTGGAACAGCTCGACAACCAAAAGGAAGAATTGGCCGAGCAGCTGCAGCGCCAGCAAGCCATCGAGAAAGAGCAGGACCGCCAGCAACACCGCCAGCAGCAGCTGGAGACTTTGCACAAACAGCTCGCCGAACAGAGCGCCCTGCAACACGCGGCCGAGGAAAAGCTCGCCGGCCTGCTGGGCGAAAACCCCAGCGCCGAGCACTGGCAACAGCAGCTGGACCAGGCCGTCGAGCAGGCTCGCCAGCATGAGAGCGAGGCCAACCAGCAGTTGCAGGACACCCGCAACCAGTTGATCCAACTGGCCGCCGACCTAAAGTCGCTGCAAGAGCGCCAACAATCCCTGGACACCGAGCACCTGGCCCTCAGCACGCGCCTGAACGACTGGCGCGCCTTGCACCCGGAGCTCGATGACGAAGGCCTGGCACGGCTGGTGGGCTTCGATGAGCCGCAGGTGGCCGAACTGCGCCAGCAACTGCAACACAGCGAAAAAGCGGTCGAACAGGCGAAGGTGTTGCTGCAGGAGCGCGAGCAGCGGCTCAAGGATCACCAGGCGCTGCACAACGGCAACCTCGACGCCGAGCAACTGGACAGCGCCCTGGCCGAACTCAATGCCGCGCTGATCATTGGCGAAAAACACTGCGCCGAACTGCGCGCCCAACAGGCCGACGACCAGCGCCGCCAGGATGCCAACCAGGCCCTGGCAGCAGAGATCGCCAAGGCCTACGACGAATGGCAACGCTGGGCACGCCTGAATGCGCTGATCGGCTCGGCCACCGGCGATACCTTCCGCAAGATCGCCCAGGCCTACAACCTCGACCTGCTGGTGCACCACGCCAACGTCCAACTGCGCCAACTGGTGCGCCGCTACCGCCTCAAACGCGGCGGGAGCATGCTCGGCCTGCTGGTGCTCGACACGGAAATGGGCGACGAATTGCGCTCGGTGCATTCGTTGTCGGGTGGCGAGACATTCCTCGTCTCACTGGCCCTGGCCTTGGGCCTGGCGTCGATGGCGTCGAGTACGTTGAAGATCGAGTCGCTGTTTATCGACGAAGGCTTTGGCAGTCTCGACCCCGAGTCGCTGCAACTGGCGATGGACGCCCTCGACGGCTTGCAGGCCCAGGGCCGCAAGGTGGCGGTGATTTCCCATGTGCAGGAAATGCACGAGCGGATTCCGGTGCAGATTCAGGTCAAGCGCCAGGGCAATGGCTTGAGCACCCTGGAGGTCAAGTGAGCGACGCCGTGTTGTATTCGTTCCGCCGTTGCCCCTATGCGATGCGGGCGCGGATGGCCCTGCGGTATTCAGGGGTGGCGGTGCAGATCATCGAGGTCAGCCTCAAGGCCAAGCCGGCTGAGATGCTGGCGTTGTCACCCAAAGGCACGGTGCCGGTGCTGAGCGTGGATGGCCGGGTGATCGATGAAAGCCTGGCGATCATGCGCTGGGCACTGGCACAGAACGATCCTGAGGGTTGGTTGCTTGGGGATGATCGGGCGACGCAGGCGCTGATTGAAGAGAATGATCAGGGCTTCAAACATCAATTGAATCGATACAAGTATGCCGAGCGCTATCCGGAGTATCCGATGGAGCATTATCGGGCCGAGGGTGAGGTATTTTTGATGAAGCTGGAGGGGTTGCTGGCGGAGCGGGAGTATTTGCTGGCCGGGCATTTGAGCCTGGCGGATGTGGCACTTGCACCGTTTGTGCGGCAGTTTGCCCATGTGGATCGGGAGTGGTTTGGCCAGGCGCCCTATCCGCGATTGCAGGGCTGGTTGCAACGCTTCCTGGAATCGCCGTTGTTCATCGCCGTGATGGCAAAAACCTGAGACTGTCGCAGGACAAAATGTGGGAGCGGGCTTGCTCGCGAAGGCGGTGTATCAGTCAGCCCATGTATAGACTGACCCGGCGCTTTCGCGAGCAAGCCCGCTCCCACATTTGATCTTCATCAGCTTCAAGATCAGTTCTGGATTTTGTGGTCCAGCGCTGCGTAGAAGTTGGCGCTTTGTTGCAGGTATTTCTGGGTGTAGGCGCTGGTGCTGGTTTTTTTGCTGCTGATTTCAACACTGGCGCTGGCTGGCAACGCTACGGTGGCGGAAACAGCGGAAGCGGCGATGATCGAGAAAAGATTGAAGTTCATGTCGGTAACCCTTGTGTTCGGTTGGCTTGGTGGCCTGTGTTGGCCTTGGAACCAAACTTACGCCCGAGGGGTTAGCCTTAGAAATTCATTGAAACACTAGCCGCTATTAATAGTATTAATACAACAAGTCAGGCCCCGCACTGCGGGGCCTGTGGCTTATTGCCGCACCAGGAACTTGAGGTCGCTGGGGGCATCAATCGCCAGTTTCTGCACGGTCTTGCCCAAAAGACCGGTCTTGGGATCGCGCTCGACGACCACAATCTCGTTGCTCTTCTGGTTGGCGATCAGCAGGAACTTGCCGCTGGGGTCCAGGGCGAACTCCCGGGGATGGTCACCTTCCACCGATCGGCGCTGGATCTCTTTGAGCTGCGCAGTGGCCGGGTCGATGGCAAACACCAGCATCTGGTTGGCGGTGCCACGGTTGCTCACGTAGAGGAACTTGCCGTCGCTTGAGGTGTGCAGTGCAGCACCGGCCTTGTCGGACACCGGCTGGCCATCCGCGAAGTTGACCAGTTGCTTCTGGGTCAGCTTGCCATCGTTGTAGTCGAACACCGCCACTTGCGCGCTCATCTCGGTGGTCAGCCACGCGTGCTTGCCGTCTGCGGTGAACAGCAGGTGCCGCGGGCCGCTGCCCGGTGGCAATTGCACAAACGCAGGGTCGGCCGGGGTCAGCGGCAGTTCATGGTTGGCCTTGGGGTCGTAGTGGTAGGCAAAGATCTTGTCCGCCCCCAGGTCCTGGACAAACACGTATTTGCCGTCCGGCGAAGACACCACCGAATGCACGTGGTTGGACGCCTGGCGCTCCGGGTTGACCCGGCTGGCCGGGTGCCCGCTCAACTGCACCGGCGGCGACAGCTTGCCTTCGGTGTCTAGCGGCAGCACCGCGAGGCTGCCGCCCGGATCTTCCAGCACCGAATAGTTGGCCACGAACAGGTAGCGCCCGTCACTGGCCAGGCTGGAATGGGTCGGCTCGTTGCCCAGGCTCTGCACCTGGTTGATCAGGGTCAGTTGATGGTTCTTCGGGTCGATGCTGTAGCTGCTGACGCGCCCCACCGGGTCTTTTTGGCCCGGGCCGTTTTCGTTGACCACAAACAGGTGCTTCTGGTCCTTGGACAGGGTCAGCCACGACGGGTTGGCCGCCTTGGCGGCGAGCACCGGCTGGCCGCTGAACTGCCCGGTACGGCTGTCGAACTGCAAACGGTAGATACCTTCGCTGGTGCCGGCGGTGTAGCTGCCAACGAGCAATTCATAGGTGTCCACCGGCGCGGCCTGGACCGACATTGCGCCTACGCTGCCGGCCATCAGCAGGGGCCAGAATTTACGCATCATCATCCGCTTCATCCTCGTCATTATTGTTGCCGGTGACGCCGCTCATGCAGACCAGGCGGTGTTCGCCCTTGTCATCGGTAAGTGTCCAGCTTTGCAGGGTTTGATCAAAGGTCGCCGCCTTGACTTGCTCCAGGGTGAAACTCCAGCGCTTCTCGACGCGACCGTCCATGCAGATGATCAATAACGTCTGGTCATCCAGGCTGAAATCGAAGCTGTGCAGGCCATCGATTTCGACCATCTGGCAGTCTTCAAAAGCGTCGGGCAAGGTAGCGGTGTCGGCAGTCATAACCATCAATCATCAAGAGGAAAGACCTCATGATAGGTCAAATCGTTGCATCGGCCTAAGCCCGCGCAATGCAAAACGCCGTGGCACAGGCCACGGCGTTTTGGCAAACAGCGTTGGATCAGTGGGCGAACAGCGAATTGCCCTTCTGCCCCGCCAGCTTCTCGGGCTTGATCAGGAAGCGTGCCAGCGCCGGCAGCAGCCACAGCGCGCCGAACATGTTCCACAGCAGCATGAAGGTCAGCATCAGCCCCATGTCGGCCTGGAACTTGATGGCCGAGAAGATCCAGGTGCATACGCCGATTGCCAGGCACAGGCCGGTGAACAGCACGGCTTTACCGGTGGACTTGAGCGTCTGGTAATAGGCTTCCTGCAACGGCAGGCCGGCCCGCAGGAAACTCTCCAGGCGGCTGTAGATGTAGATGCCGTAGTCCACGCCGATCCCCACCCCCAGCGCCACCACCGGCAAGGTCGCGACCTTGACACCGATGCCCATGAACGCCATCAGCGCGTTGCCCAGCACCGAGGTCAGCACCAGCGGCAGCACGATGCACAGGGTCGCCGCCCACGAGCGGAAGGTGATCATGCACATGGTGGCCACGCACAGGTACACCAGGATCAGGATGGTCAGCTCGGACTCCTTGATCACCTCGTTGGTGGCCGCCTCGATCCCGGCGTTACCGGCGGCGAGGATGAATTCCAGGCCGTCCTTGTTGTTCTCCTTGGCGAAGTCCTGCACCGCATGCACCGCGCGGTCGAGGGTTTCGGCCTTGTGGTCGTTGAGGAACACCAGCACCGGCGCCAGCGAACAGTTGTTGTTATACAGGCCATCGGCACGGGCAATGGAGTTGTTCAGCACGTCCGGGTTGCGCGACAGGGTTTCCCATTTCAGGTTGCCCTCGTTCATGCCCTTGATCATCTGTTTGGACACGGTCACCAGCGAGATGGCCGACTGCACGCCTTCGGTGTTCTGCATCTTCCACATCAACTGGTCGATGGGCGCCATGGCTTCATACCGCGAGCAGCCTTCGGGCGGAGTCTTGACCATCACCACCAGCACGTCGGAGCTGGTGGAGTAGTTGTTGATGATGAAATTGTTGTCCTTGTTGTAGCGCGAGTCCGGGCGCAGTTCCGGTGCACCCTGATCGAGGTCACCGATCTTCAGGTTCTGGCTGTACCAGAGGCCGCCACCGAAGGCGATCAGCGCCAGGGCTATCGACACCGGCGCGACCTTGGGGCTGGCGAACTTCGACAGCAGGCGCCAGAACGGGTGTTCGCGGTGCGCATCCTTCTTGCTCTTGGCGATGGCGCGTTTGCTGATGCCGACATACGAGATCGCCACCGGCAGCAGGATCAGGTTGGTGAACACGATGACCGCCACACCCACCGAAGCACCGATTGCCAGCTCGCGGATCACACCGATGTCGATGATCAAGAGGGTGATAAAACCGACCGCATCGGCGAGGATCGCGATCATGCCCGGCAGGAACAGCTGGCGGAAGGTACGCCGGGCCGCGGTCAGGGCGTTGTCGGCATCACTGGATTGCAGGGCGATGCCGTTGATCTTCTGTACGCCGTGGGAAATACCGATGGCGAAGATCAGGAACGGCACGAGCATCGAGTAGGGATCCAGCCCGAAACCCAGGGCATGCATCAGCCCGAGCTGCCAGATCACCGCCACCAGCGTGGTGCTCAACACCGCGACGGTACTGCGCAGGCAGTTGGTAAACCACAGCAGCAGCACCAGGGTGATGACGAAGGCGATACCGAAGAACATCACCACCATCACCAGGCCGTCGATCAGGTCGCCGACCTTCTTGGCAAAACCGACAATGTGGATCTTGACGTTGGGGTTCTGCGCTTCGAACTTGTCGCGGATCTTGTCTTCGAGCTCATGGGAGAACTTGCGGTAGTCCAGGGCCAGCAGCTTGCCCTGGTCCTGTGGGTCCGGATAGGACTCCAGCAGCGGAATGTCGACGATGCTCGACTTGAAGTCGTTGGCCACCAACCGCCCGACCTGCCCGGACTTCAGCACGTTGTTGCGCAACTGGTCGAGGCTTTCCGGCGAGCCGTTGTAGCTCTGCGGGATCACTTCACCGCCGGCAAAGCCTTCTTCGGTAACTTCGGTCCAGCGCACGCTGGGGCTCCACAGGGACTTGAGGCCGGAGCGGTCGACGCCGGAGATGTAGAACACCTCGTCGTTGATCTGGCGCAGGGTCTCCATGTACTCCTTCGTGAAGATGTCACCGTCCTTGGCCTCCACCGAAATGCGCACCGTGTTGCCCAGGTTCGCCAGGTCATTGCGGTGCTCCATCATCCTCTCGATGAAGGGGTGCTGGAGGGGGATCATTTTTTCGAAGCTGGTGGACGGGCGAATCAACGTCGCCTGCCAGAACAGGAAAATACTCACCAGCAGGCAGATCGTGATGACTGCCGGGCGGTTATTGAAAATCAGGCGCTCGAGAAACGTGGCCTTGTCGTTGTGATGACTGCTCATTGTGTCCCCGCCTTCTTATTGTTTTGTCGGCTCGGCGCCGGTTGGACTGGCCACGCGAACGCCGCCCTGCCCCGCCAGAATCAAGTTGCCGTTGCCCGCCGCGGTGACCGCCGACAGCGAAATGCGGTCCGGGCGATTGAATACGCTGAAGGTCAGGCCGTCGTCGTGGCTGACCACCACGCTGCCACCGTTGCCCACTACCACGATGGAACCGTCGTCCAGCAGGGTCGCCCCCGACAAACCGAATTCCAGCGCGCCACGAGTGGCGTTCAGCTCCACCGGCTCCCAGGTGCTGCCAAAATCCGTGGAGCGGAACAGGTTGCCACGCAGGCCGTAGGCCAACAGCGTCTGCGCCTGGGCGGTGCCGATCACGCCGAACAGCGAGCCCTCGTAGGGGCCTTCGAGTTTTTCCCAGGTTTGCCCCTCGTCATGGGAGCGGAACATGCTGCCCTGCTCACCGACGATAAACAGCCCGGCGTCTTTCACCTGGGCGATGGCGTTGAGGTGGTATTGGTCTTCGTTGTCGAGGCGGTCACTGACGTCGTCCCAGGTCTTGCCCCCGTCGGTGGTTTCGATCAGCGCACCGTAGGCACCCACGGCAAAGCCGTTGCTGGCGTCCTTGAACCAGACGTCGAGCAGCGGTGCTTCGCGCTTGAGGTCCTGGAATTGTTGGGTCCAGGTCACGCCGCCGTCGGTGGTGGCGAGGATCTGTGCGTCATGGCCCACCGCCCAGCCGTGTTGGTCGTCGGCGAAAAATACGGCGGTCAGCAGTTGCCGGGTGGGGACTTTGCCTTGGGTCCAGGTGACACCCTGGTCGTCGGAATAGAGGATGTGCCCGCGATCACCGACCGCGACCAGGCGCTTGCCTGCGTGGACCACGTCGATCATCAGGCTTTTGGCGGCCTTGGGGGAGTCAATGGCGAACACCGCGGCGGCGGTGGTTTCTGTGGCGGCATGGGCCGGTGTCGACAACGCGACAACCCCCAGCAACGAGAGCGCTGTGGCCAACAATGCGACCCTGCGCGTGGCCTTCGGGCGAAAAAACACCACACCCATGACAGGCTCACTCATAGACCTTTCTCCCATTTATTATTGTTAGGTCGTCTTGCCGTGGGGAGCCCTGAAACCTGCAATCTAGAGCGCCTTGGGCAAGCTGGGCCATCCTAGCGGGCTTTGGAATCGTCTGACAATCGGCGCTACGTTATGTTTTGTTAACTGGAGGGGTTTGGGTCGGTGCTGAATGTAGTGCTATCAGCGGCGGTGATCCGTGGAGGGGGGGCTGTTGGGGTGAGGGGGCTTGCTTCCGCTGGAGTGCGCAGCGCTCCTACGCTTTTTGGGGCCGCTGCGCAGCCCAGCGGGAGCAAGCTCCCTCGCCACGGGGTGAGGTGTGGGTCCTGGAATGAATTTTTATTCCATGTGTTGAGTTTTGGGAATATTTATTCCATAAATAGGCTTCTCAATACAATAATTCGAAGGAACCCGGCTATGCGCGAACTCGGAATCGGCCTGATTGGTACAGGCTTTATGGGGCGTGCCCACGCCTTGGCGTTTAATAACGCGCGGGCGGTGTTCGAGCTGCCGGTGAAGCTCACGCTGGCCGCCCTGGCCGATGCCGATACCGAGCGCGCAATACGCTGCGCCGCTGACTGGGGGTTTGCCCAGGCCCATGGCGACTGGCAGCAGTTGATTGACGATCCCAAGGTGGATGTTGTCGCCATCACTACTCCCAACCATTTGCACTACCCCATGGCCATGGCTGCACTGGCGGCAGGCAAGGCGGTGTATTGCGAGAAGCCGCTGGCGGTGAGCCTGGAGCAGGCGGCCGCGATGCGTGATGCGGCGAGCAAGGCCGGGGTGGTGACGCGGGTGGGTTACAACTATCAGCACAACCCGATGATTGGTTTGGCCCGGCAGTTGATCGCCCGCGGTGAGTTGGGGGAAATCATCAGTTTTCAGGGGGAATTCAGCGAGGATTTCATGGCGGATTCGGCGTCGCCGTGGTCGTGGCGCTGTGAGGTGGGACATGCCGGCGGTGCGTTGGCGGATCTGGGCAGTCATTTACTGTCCATGGCGCGCTATTTGGTGGGGGATGTGGTGAGTGTGTGTGCCGATACGCAAACGGTGCACGGGCAGCGGCCTGCCACCGCCGGGAGTGAGACGCTGCGGGAGATTGCGGTGGATGACCAGGTGCATGCGTTGTTGCGGTTTGCCAATGGGGCACGGGGGACGGTGAGCAGTAGCTGGCTGAAGCATGGGTATAAGAATCACCTGAGCTTTGAGATCAGTGGCACGCGGGGCACGTTGTTGTTTGATCAGGAACGGTTGAATGAATTGCAGCTGTTTCGGGTTGGGCAGGAGGGGTTTCAGCGGGTGTTGGCGGGGCCTTCGTTGCCAGGGTATGCGGCGTTCAGTCCGGCGCCGGGGCATCAGTTGGGGTACAACGAGTTGAAGACGCTGGAGGTGCATGAGTTGGTGATGGCGTTGGCCGGCAAGGGCAGTGACGGGACGGATTTTGCGGCGGCTTGGGAGGTTGAGCGGTTGGCGGCGGCGATTCGGGTGGCGGCCAAGGAGGAGCGGTGGGTCAGGCTGAATGAGGTCTAAATGTGGGAGCGGGCTTGCTCGCGAACGCGGTGGGTCAGCCACGGCATCTGGCGACTGACACACCGCTTTCGCGAGCAAGCCCGCTCCCACATTTGATTGTCGTTAGCTTTTGGATTTGCGCATTAGCCTATATGCCGCCGGGATGACGAACAGGGAGAGCAAGGGCGCTGTGAGCATGCCGCCAATCATGGGCGCGGCAATCCGGCTCATGACTTCGCTGCCGGTGCCGCCGCCTAAAAGGATCGGCAGCAAGCCGGCGATGATTACGGCCACGGTCATCGCCTTGGGCCGCACGCGTAATACGGCACCTTCGGTGATGGCTTCCAGCAGGGCCTGGTCCCCTCCTCCCTGGCGTTCGGCCCAGGCGTTTTTCAAATACAGCAGCATGATCACGCCGAACTCCGCCGACACCCCCGCCAACGCGATAAATCCAACACCCGTCGCCACCGACAGGTTGAAGCCCAGCCAGTACAGCAACCACACCCCACCCGTCAGCGCGAACGGCAAGGTGGCGAGGATCAGCAGCGCCTCATCCACCCGCCGGAACGTCAGGTACAGCAGCACGAAGATGATCAGCAAGGTCGCCGGCACCACCAGTTTCAGGCGCTCATTGGCCCGCTCCAGGAACTCGAACTGCCCCGAGTAGCTGAGGCTCATGCCCGGTTGCAGTTGCACGTTCTGGTTGATCGCCTCGCGCAATTCCTTCACCACCGACGCCAGGTCGCGATCACGCACGTCAATGTACACCCAGCCGGAAGGCCGGGCGTTTTCGCTCTTGAGCATCGGCGGGCCTTCGCTGACCTTGATCCTGGCCACGGTGCCCAGGGTGATCTGGCTGCCTGACGGCGTATAGATCGGCAGGTTGCTCATCGCGCTCACCGAGTCGCGCCATTCTTTCGGGTAGCGCAGGTTGATGGGAAACCGCGCCAAGCCTTCGACGGTCTCGCCGATGTTTTCCCCGCCAATCGCCCCGGAGACAATGGACTGCACATCGGTGATGTTCAGGCCATAACGCGCGGCGGCCGGGCGGTCGATATCCACGTCAATGTAGCGCCCGCCCGTCAGGCGTTCCGCCAGCGCCGAGCTGACGCCGGGCACCGTCTTGGCGACCTTTTCCACGGCCTGGGTCACGGCGTCGATGTCCATCAGGCTGGAACCCGCGACCTTCACGCCGATCGGGCTTTTGACCCCGGTGGCGAGCATGTCGATACGGTTGCGGATTGGCGGAATCCAGATGTTGGTCAGCCCCGGCACCTGCACCACCCGGTCGAGTTCCTTCACCAGTTTTTCCGGAGTCATGCCGGGGCGCCATTGGTCTCGCGGCTTGAACTCGATGGTGGTTTCGAACATTTCCAGCGGCGCCGGGTCGGTGGCCGTTTCTGCGCGGCCGGCCTTGCCGAACACGTGGGCGACTTCCGGCACGCTCTTGATCAAGCGGTCGGTACGTTGCAGCAATGCGCCGGCAGTTTGCGTCGACAAACCAGGCAACGCCGACGGCATATACAACAGGTCACCCTCATCCAGCGGCGGCAGGAATTCACCGCCCAGGTGCGACACTGGCCATAGCGCACTGGCGACCATCAGCAGCGCGACCAGCAAGGTCATGCGCGGCCAGCGCAGCACCGCGTCGAGGGCCGGTTGGTAGAGTTTGATCAGGCCGCGATTCAGCGGGTTGCGTTGCTCATCGGGAATACGCCCGCGAATCCAGTAGCCCATCAGCACCGGGATCAGGGTCACCGACAACCCCGCTGCAGCGGCCATGGCATAGGTCTTGGTGTAGGCCAGCGGCCCGAACAAGCGGCCTTCCTGGGCTTGCAGGGTGAACACCGGGATAAACGACAAGGTGATGATCAGCAGGCAGAAAAACAACGCCGGCCCCACCTCCACTGCCGCATCGGTGATGACCTTCCAATGCGCCTCCCCCTTCAATTCCTGGTTCGGATGCGCGTGGTGCCAGGCTTCGATTTTCTTGTGGGCATTCTCGATCATCACCACCGCGCCATCGACCATCGCGCCGATGGCAATCGCAATCCCGCCCAGGGACATGATGTTCGCGTTAATGCCCTGGAAGCGCATGACGATAAAGGCAATCAACACCCCCACCGGCAACGAGATGATCGCCACCAGCGAGGAGCGCAGGTGCCACAGGAAGATCCCGCACACCAGCGCCACCACCAGGAACTCTTCGAGCAGCTTGTGGCTGAGGTTGTCCACGGCGCGATCGATGAGTTTGCTGCGATCGTAGGTGGTGACGATTTCCACCCCGGGCGGCAGGCTGGTTTGCAGTTGCTCCAGCTTGGTCTTGACCGCCGCGATGGCCTCGCGGGCGTTCTTGCCGCTGCGCAGGATCACCACGCCGCCCACCGCCTCGCCTTCGCCATCCAGTTCACTGATGCCCCGGCGCATGTCCGGGCCCAGCTGGATCGTCGCCACATCTCCAAGGGGCACCGGCACGTTGTGGGTGTCGAGCCGCAGGGGAATGCCGCGAAAGTCCTCCAGGGTTTTCAGGTAGCCGGACGCACGCACCATGTATTCCGACTCACCCATGTTCAGCACCGAACCGCCGGTTTCCTGGTTGGCCTTGCCGATGGCTTCCACCACCTGGGCCTGGGTGATGCCGCGACTGGCCAGGGCCAGCGGGTCGATCTGCACCTGGTACTGCTTGACCTGGCCGCCGATAGTCGCCACTTCGGCGACATTGGGCAGGGTCTTGAGCTCGAACTTGAGGAACCAGTCCTGCAACGAGCGCAGTTGCGCCAGGTCGTGTTTGCCGGTGCGGTCCACCAGCGCGTACTGGTAGATCCAGCCGACACCGGTGGCATCCGGGCCCAGCGCCGGCTTGGCCGATGCCGGCAAACGCGCCTGCAACTGGCTCAGGTATTCCAGCACCCGCGAGCGCGCCCAATACAGGTCGGTGCCCTCGTCGAACAGCACGTAGACGTAGCTGTCGCCGAAGAACGAAAAGCCACGCACGGTCTTCGCACCCGGCACCGAAAGCATGGTGGTGGTCATCGGGTAAGTGACCTGGTTCTCGACAATCTGTGGGGCCTGGCCCGGGTACGGTGTGCGGATGATCACCTGCACATCCGACAGGTCCGGCAAGGCATCCACCGGGGTGTTCTGGATCGACCACAAACCCCAGGCCGTCACGAATAAAGTCGCCAACAACACCAAAAAGCGGTTGGCCACCGACCAGCGAATCAACGGCGCGAGGCCGAAGCGTGCACTCAAGCGCGCGGTCAACTGGCTCAGGGCAAAAAACGACGCCGCGTTGAGGGCAAAGCACAGGCTGAATTGCGTTGGCGTGAGCCCGTAGTACTCGATGTAAACGAATGGCGCGCTGCCGATGAACACGAAGAACGTCGCCAGGCCAAAACCGCCCACCACCGACAACCCGGTAAACACCGGATCACGCAGCAACGCGCCGTAGCTGCCGAACGCATTGCCCAGGGTCTTGCCCAGGCGGCGTTCGGCGGGGTGGGTTTCCGGCAATTGCACGGCGGTCATGATCAGGCACAGCACTGCGGCCACACCCAGTACCCAAAACACTTCGCGCCAGCTCCACACTGCAATGATCACGCTGCCGGCCAGCGGTGCGAGAATCGGTGAAATGCTCACCACCAGCATCAGCAACGCCATCAGGCGCGCGGCTTCATGGCCGGTGTACAAGTCACGCACAATCGCCCGTGGAATCACCATCCCGGCGCAGGCGCCAAAGGCCTGCAACGCCCGGAAGCCGATCAGCACCTCGATGGAGGGGGCGAGGGCGCAACCAATGCTGGCCACGATGAAAATCGCCAGGCCGGCATAGATCGGCGGCTTGCGCCCGAACACATCGCTGATCGGGCCGTAGAACAGCTGGCACACACCGATGATCATGAAGAACACCGTCAGGCTCATCTGCACCGCGGCAGGCGAGGCATGCAGGCTGGCGCCGAGTGTCGGCAACGCCGGCAGGTAGCTGTCGATGGCAAACGGGCCGACGGCGGTGATCAACCCCAGCAGCAGGGCGAGGTGGGCGATACTTCGAGACATGGTGGTTCCGGGCGGCGGTAAAAAAGAGGGGCCAGCTTAGTGATCGCCCTCGGCGCATACAAGCCGGTGTTTACAGACTCGCTACATAGTCACCAGCGGCAGGGTGTCGTGAATAGGCAATGGATACGGGAGATAGACGTAACGTACTGATTTAACTCAACTAAATATCCATTTAGTCGAGTTGGATATTTCGCGAATTTAAGGCTGGGCGAGGGCGGTCGCTCGGCGCTCACTGATGCGTTCAACCGCCAGCATATGGTCGGTGCCCCATTGGCAAAGCGGCCCCAATGCCTGGGCCAGCGAGCGTCCGAAGGGAGTCAGGGAGTATTCGACCTTTGGCGGTATCTCCTTGTAGTCGATGCGCGCGATGATTTCATCGCGTTCCAGCTCCTTCAATTGCTGGATCAGCACCTTGTCCGTCACGCCGCCAACGGCGCGCCGCAGTTCGCCATAACGGTGAACTTCATGGGCCAGGTGATACAGGACCAACGGTTTCCATTTCCCGCCAATCACCGCCAGGGCGGCGTCGAGCCCGCAGTTAAAGGTGCTGTTTGACATGTTTTTGCCCTCAGGCTGGGTACTTACCAAAAGGTGCATACTATTCAAAACAATAGCGCAGATCTACGCTTGGGCCTCAACATTTGAGGGAAACACTCATGAACAGGCTCAACGGGAAAATCGCCGTCGTCACCGGTGGCAACAGCGGGATCGGCTTGGCCAGCGCCATACGCTTTGCGGCCGAAGGTGCACAGGTCGTTATCGTGGGACGCCGCCAGGATGAACTGGACAAAGCCTTGGTCCTGATCGGGCATGACGCGATCGCGATCCAGGGCGACATTTCAAACCTGCGTGATCTTGAGCGGGTATTCGCGCAGATCAAGGCTGACAAAGGTCGTGTAGATGTGTTGTTCGCCAATGCGGGCCTTGGGGATCTGGAGCCCATTGGTGCGATCACGGAGGAATCGTTTGATCGCACCTTTGGCGTGAACGTGAAAGGCACGTTGTTCACCGTACAGAACGCGTTGCCATTGATGAGCGCCGGTGGCTCGATTGTGCTGACAGGTTCGACGACGGCCTCGATGGGCACCGCAGCGTTCAGCGTCTACAGCGCGTCGAAAGGCGCACTGCGAAACTTCGCGAGAAGCTGGGCGCTGGATCTGCAAGGCACAGGTATTCGCGTGAACGTGCTTTCACCTGGGCCGACAACGACACCGGGTTTGGACAGAGCGCTATCAGGTACCGGCCAGAAGGATGCGATTGTCGATTCGATGGTTACGCGTGTACCGCTGGGTCGTATGGGGCAGCCAGATGAAGTGGCGAATGCGGCATTGTTCCTGGCATCGGATGAGAGCAGCTTCATGACGGGCAGCGAGATGTTCGTGGATGGCGGTTTCGCTCAGGTGTGATCCAGGCTCATCGACCAAATCGAGACAGGCTGGGTTTGGTCGATGAGGAGCGTGGTGCACTGGTTGAAATCTGGCTGGCACTGACCCTGATAACGGATCATATGATTACGCATAATGTATATTATGTTAAACGACAGGTCATGTCATAGATGTTCATGAGCTACCTAAGGCGCTGATTCGACAAACCCACTTCTGGTGTCCATTCTCTCAACGGGCCATGTCCTTCATGTTCATGGCAAGTTATTCAATGAGGTGGCTGCCGATGAAGCTGATTCAGTGCCGTTTCTCTTCTGGTCAGCGTGTACCGATGCTCGTGCAAGCTGGTAATGCGGCTCCGTTGCCCAAACTCGTTCCGTTCATCTACGTCCAACTCAAACTCAGGCACCGCGCTTACAATACGGCTGCAGCGCATCTGCGAGCGATCCAGGCTTTCTATAGCTGTAGCTACTGACCGGAAGCTACCGCTGTGCCCTATCGGCAGCTAGTGCACTACCAATGATAACCAAGCCCCAACGTAAGTCCGAAATCTCCCTGCGCGGTGCCCGCACCTGTCGCGCGATAGGTCCACTTCCCACCCCTGGAGCGCGCCGTCAACCCGATGGCCAAAGCGGGCTCACCCTCGTACACAGCCGTTGCCATTGCCACCATCGACTTGCCCGGCGAGGACGCAACCGGTAACCCGGCGGTGGCCATCACCGCCGCAATACCGGCGTACACGTCCTGCCGCAGGCTGCCGACGCGGCGGTCGGTATAGTCGTTGGCCTCCGTTAGCGACCGATTGGCGGCTTGGTTCGAAAGCCGAGTTGCCTGGCGGAAATTGACAGCGTCCGTGCCTTGCACAGCCTCGGCTGCATGGCTGATCTGACGCTCGGCGCCATACGCACCGACTGCCACGCTACTGGCACGTGTGGCTTGGGACCCCGCCCCCAGCGCCACGCTATTTTTCGCGTTGGCGCCTGCTTGCGAACCCAGCGCAGTACTCTGTTTCGCCTGAGCAGTGGCACCAGCACCGGTGGCGACACTGCGCTCGCCTTCGGCCTGAGTCTGTGCCCCGAGCGCAACCGATTGGCTATCCGGACGCGTGGATACGTTGTCGCCGGCTTCGCTCGCATCCACGGCAATACCGGAAGACTGCTGGCCCAATTGCCTGGCCTGCTGATTCACTGCCTCCAGTTGGCGCCCGTTGACGGCATCGAGGCTGGTAGAACTGACCTCGCCGTCCTCAACGCCACCCACCGTGCGCGAGCCTTGGCTGCCACTGATGTCGACCTGGGCCCCATCAGCAATGCCGGCCAACTGTATGTCACGACTGACCGGATCCTGGCGGACATGCCCCACCTCACCGTTGTCCATCTGTTTGCGCAGTGTCTCGGCTTGCGCATTGATGGCATTCGATTGGTCGTCGGTAGCCACCATACGGTCATCGAGTAGACCGAATGCCTGCCCGATGGAGTCGACCTTGATCAACTGAGCCTCGGCACCGTTCTGGCCAGACTGCGTCACTGCATAGGTGGAAGGGCTCGTCGAACCGTCGGCGTTCACGTTCGCGCCGCCGCCCATGGCGGTAGCCAGGAACTGGTCATGTGCTTTAGCGGAGACCTGGATGTGCCCGAGAACCGTTTCGCCTTGGGCGATACCTTGCAGCCTGGCGGCTGACTGGTCCGCGACCTGGCCGGCAAGAGTTGCACTGGCGTG
>NZ_JACARK010000258.1:0-507 GCF_013386655.1 Pseudomonas sp. K5002
CCACCGACCAGCGAATCAACAGGGCGATCATGGCCGGGCTCCCGGTTGCATGCTCATGCCGTCCATGGCCCCCTCATCTGAAAAACCGCCGGACGATTGAGTGATAATTCCCTTCAAACTTGCTTCTGAGTCCAGCAGAAATTGACCGGAGGCCACCACCTGCTGGCCTTCCTGCAGGCCGGCGAGGATGACGGTGTTGTCCTGGTTTTCTGCACCCACCTGGACTTCTACCGGGCGATATCGCCCGCCCTCCTCGGCCACCATCACCAGCACGCGTTTGCCGGTGCGAATCAACGCCTCGCTCGGCAGCAACAGCACCGATTGGCCGCTGGATTGGGCCAGGCGCACCTGGGCGGTCATACCGGGGCGCAACATACCGTCAGGGTT
The DNA here is from genome assembly GCF_013386655.1 of Pseudomonas sp. K5002. Lineage (NCBI taxonomy): Bacteria > Pseudomonadati > Pseudomonadota > Gammaproteobacteria > Pseudomonadales > Pseudomonadaceae > Pseudomonas > Pseudomonas sp. K5002. Next base: position 388 of record NZ_JACARK010000258.1, read on the forward strand.
GGGCAGTTCGACCCGAACCTGCACGGTGCGACTGTCCATGGCGGTTGCCGGCAGAATCGCGGCGACGGTGCCTTTGACGACTTGTCCCGGCAACCCGACAAAACGGCTCTCGACCGTTTG
>NZ_JACARK010000259.1:0-14675 GCF_013386655.1 Pseudomonas sp. K5002
CAGGGGAGTTGAAGTTCACGGCGCTGACCACTTCGCCCTGGGCCGCTTCGGCGCAGGCGGCAATCACGTCAGCATCTTCCAGGCCGAGAATGGCAGCCATGCCGCCCTGCCCGGCAGGGACCGCTTCCTGCATCAACTGGCCACGACGCTCCACCAGCTTGACTGCTTCACCGAGGGTCAGGCTGCCAGCGGCCACCAGGGCGCTGTATTCGCCCAGGCTATGACCGGCAACGTAGGCCGGACGTGCGCCGCCTTCAGCCAACCACAGGCGCCACAGGGCGATGGAGGCGGTGAGGATGGCGGGTTGGGTCTTGTCGGTTTGATTGAGCAGCTCTTCCGGCCCTTGCTGGGTCAGTGCCCACAGGTCGTAACCCAAGGCATCGGAGGCTTCCTTGAAAGTGTCCAGGACCAACTGATGTTCCGCGCCCAGCTCGGCCAACATGCCGAGGGACTGCGAACCCTGCCCTGGAAAGACGAATGCGAGGGATGTAGACATGTAACAAGCCCCTAATGATCTGGTCGTCGGAAATTGGCGCCCCACACGTGGGAGCGCAAGAAACTGACAGATTGGATGGTCAATTGAACTGGCCGGTCACATTTAAGCATTTCCGGCCCGATTCGCCTAAGGCAACAGATCCTCAAGGCGGCCGTGCAAGCGTTGCGGCAGGTTTTCCTGGATCTCGATCAAGGCGCGCTGGATGGCACTTTGAAAACCCTGCACCCCCGCCGAACCATGACTTTTCACCACGATGCCCTGCAACCCGAGGAAACTCGCACCATTGTGCCGCGCCGGAGCCAGGTCAGCCTGCAAGCGCCGCATCAAGGGCAGCGCCAGGGCGCCCACCAGGCGTGACGCCAGGTTGCGCTTGAACAAGGCCTCAATGCGCGCAGCAATCATCGTCGCCAGGCCCTCGCTGGACTTGAGCAGGATATTGCCGACAAACCCGTCGCACACCACCACGTCGGCTTCGCCGCGGTACAGACCGTCACCCTCGACAAAGCCGATGTAGTTCAAGCCTCGCGCGCTTTGCAACAGCGTCGCCGCCAGCTTGACCTGCTGGTTGCCCTTGATGTCTTCGGTGCCGATATTCAGCAGCGCCACCCGAGGCCGGGCCACGCCCAGCGCTTCGGCCGCCACCGAGCCCATCAGGGCAAAGTGCAGCAGATGCTCGGCACTGCAATCGACGTTCGCCCCCAGGTCCAGCAACTGGCAATAGCCCTGCTGGGTCGGAATAGCCGCAACCATCGCCGGCCGGTCAATGCCCGGCAGGGTTTTCAGCACATGCCGGGACAACGCCATCAACGCCCCGGTATTGCCGGCACTGACACAGGCCTGGGCCTTGCCGTTGCGTACCAGCTCAAGCGCCACCCGCATCGAAGAATCAGGCTTGCCGCGCAAGGCCTGCGCAGGCTTTTCATCCATGGTGATGGTTTCGCTGGCCGGTGTAATAGTCAGGCGCGCGCGATCCACCGCCGGATGGCTGGCAATCAGTTCTTCAAGTAAGGAGGGTTGACCGACGAGGGTCAGGTGCAGCGAGGGCGTGGCAGACAGGCAAGCAATGCAGGCCTGAACAATGCTGCGGGGACCGAAGTCCCCGCCCATTGCGTCAATCGCGATGACTTGAGCAGACAAGTGATTACTCGTCAGCGCCCTTGTCGATCACTTTACGGCCACGGTATACGCCTTCTGGCGATACGTGGTGACGCAGGTGAACTTCACCGGTGGTTTTTTCTACAGACAGAGTGCTTGCCGTCAGGGCGTCGTGCGAACGACGCATGTCACGGGCAGAGCGGGATTTTTTGTTCTGCTGAACAGCCATAATTGATTAACTCCTAAACGTTTGGGTCACGCTTTAACTGCGCCAATACACTGAACGGGTTGGACCGCGTTACCTCGTCCTCGCTCGGTTCGGGCTCATCGAGACCCGCCGGCTGCTGGCATTCTTCCGGATGATGAGCAGGCACAATGGGCAAGGCGAGCAAAAGCTCCTCCTCGATCAGTGACTGCAGATCCAAAGGATCTTCGCCCAGTTCCAGCACGTCATAACCTTTCGGCAACGACTGGGTATTCGCACCCTCTTTCACCACAGCATAACTGCATTCGCTGTGGATCGGCAGGGTGACCAGCTCAAGACAACGCTGGCAAACCATTTTGACTTCGGTGTCGATAAAGCTGTGGATTACCACAGACTTACGTTCATCTCGTTCAAAAACGAATTTAGCCTGCACCGTACCGACAGTGTCGGAAAGCGGGTCGCAGAGTCTCTCCAAATCGGCCAGGAGCAGCTCACCTTGAAGGGTGGTGCCACGATCAGCCAATTTGCGCGGGTCAACGTGAGGTGGAATCGGGTCATTCAACATAGGCGCAGCATTATAGGGATGCACCCGGCCATGTCAAAGGAAATTCAGCCCTGTCCGTCACCGGGCCTCCCCGCTAGAATCCGCGACTGCCTTGAGGAGACGCCCATGCTGCCTTTATTACTCGCTTCCAGCTCGGTTTATCGCCGGGAATTGTTGAACCGCCTGCACCTGCCGTTCATCTGCAGCTCGCCGGATATCGACGAAAGCCACCGCCCGGACGAGTCCGCCGTGGAGCTGGTCAAGCGCCTGGCCGAGGAAAAGGCCCGCGCCCTGGCTGACAGCCATCCGGGCCACCTGATCATCGGCTCGGACCAGGTCGCCGCGCTCGACGGCCAGATCATCGGCAAGCCCCACACTTTCGAGAAGGCCCGTGAGCAACTGCTGGCGGCCAGTGGCAAGCGCGTCAGCTTCCTGACCGGCCTGGCTGTACTGAACAGCGCCACCGGCCATTGCCAGGTCGACTGCATCCCCTTCACCGTACACATGCGCACGCTGGACGCCGCACGCATCGAACGCTACCTGCGCATCGAGCAGCCCTACGACTGCGCTGGCAGCTTCAAGGCCGAAGGCCTGGGGGTGAGCCTGTTTCAAAGCACCGAAGGTCCAGACGCCACCAGCCTGGTCGGACTGCCGCTGATCCGACTGGTGGACATGCTACTGGCCGAAGGCGTACAGATTCCCTGAGAACATCACAAACAAATGTGGGAGCTGGCTTGCCTGCGATGCAGACACCTCGGTACATCAGTTGCACCGAGGTGATGCTATCGCAGGCAAGCCAGCTCCCACATTTCGAGCCATGTCGCGCTCAAGCTCTCAGCGCAGGGTCGGACCCTGGAAGCCCATGTATAGCGCCAGCTTCTCAGCCACGCTGGCACCCAGCTTCTTGGAGAAACGGTCAAACGGCGACTCCTGAACAGTGAAGTCCACCAGTTCTTTCTCGCCAATCACGTCCCGCGCCACCGAACTGGCACTGCCCAGGCCATCGATCAAGCCCAATGGCAGCGCTTGCTCGCCAGACCAGACCAGACCGGAGAACAGCTCCGGATGCTCCTTATCCTTGAGCCGGTCACCGCGCCCCTGCTTCACACTGGCAATGAACTGCCGATGAGTGGTATCCAGCACACCCTGCCAGAACTGGGTTTCATCCGCCTTTTGCGGCTGGAACGGGTCCAGGAACGACTTGTGCTCACCTGACGTGTAGGTACGACGCTCAACCCCGAGCTTCTCCATGGTGCCGACAAAGCCATAACCGGCCGCCGTCACACCAATCGAACCCACCAGGCTGGCCTTGTCGGCGTAGATCTGGTCGGCGGCACTGGCGATGTAATAGGCACCCGAAGCACCCAGGTCGGAAATCACTGCATACAGCTTGATGTCCGGGTGCAAGGCGCGCAGGCGACGAATCTCGTCGTACACGTAACCCGATTGCACCGGACTGCCGCCCGGGCTGTTGATGCGCAGGATCACAGCCTTGACCTTGGAGTCCTCGAAGGCCGCCCGCAGGCTGCTGACGATGTTGTCTGCACTGGCAGACTCCTTGTCGGCAATCACTCCGCGCACTTCGATCAACGCCGTGTAATGACCGCTTCGGGTGGCGCTCTTCTCCATGTCCATCAGCGGACTGAACAGCACCAGCATGCCCAACAGATAAATAAAGGTCAGAAGCTTGAAAAAGATCCCCCAACGCCGGGAGCGACGCTGCTCCTGGACACTGGCCAGCAGGGTCTTCTCCAGCAACTTCCAGCTTCTGTCATCGCCATTGTTATCGGCATTGGCCTTCTCAGGCGCTTTCCACTCATCGGTCATGCCATCCACCCCAGCAAAGACTTAATGGGCCCGGCTGAGCCAGGCCTGCAATTCAGAAAAACGGTCAATTGTCAGGCGCGGCTCGTAGGCCTGCAACGCCTGGGCAGATTGGGCGCCGTAGCTGACCGCCACGGAGTCCATGCCAGCATTACGCGCCATCATCAGGTCGAACGACGCATCACCCACCATCAACGCCTGCCGAGGCGACACGCCACATTGAGCGAGGATCTGCTCGAGCATCAGAGGGTGGGGCTTGCTGGCGGTTTCATCCGCCGCACGGGTGGCGTCGAAATAATCTTCCCAGCCATGGGCCTTGAGCACCCGGTCCAGGCCGCGACGGGCCTTGCCGGTCGCGACCGCAAGGTGATAACCGTCGGCGCGAAATGCTTCCATGGCCTGCGCCACGCCTTCAAACAGCGGCGAAGGCTGGGCATCGAGCGCCATGTAGTGATCGGCGTAGTGCTGACGAAACGCTATCAGCTCGTCATCACCAATCTCCGGGTACAGGGTGCGGATCGCTTCCGGCAGGCCCAGGCCAATAATGCCCTTGACCGCCAGGTCGTCGCACAATGCATAACCGGAACGGGTCGACGCAGCGTGCATCGACTCGACAATCCGACCAATGGAATTACACAGCGTGCCATCCCAGTCAAAGATCAACAGCTTGTAGTCAGGGTGCGACACTCAGGCGCTCCACGGTCTTGGCCCACATTTCATCGACAGGCGCTTGCAGCTTCAATTCGCCACCATCGGGCAGCGGCACGGTCAGCATGTAGGCGTGCAGGAACAGGCGTTTGCCACCCAGGTCGCGGATTTCCTTGGAGAAATCTTCATCGCCGTATTTGGTATCGCCGGCAATGCAGTGCCCCGCATGCAGGGTGTGCACACGAATCTGGTGGGTACGGCCAGTGACCGGCTTGGCCTCGACCATGGTGGCAAAGTCACCAAAGCGGCGCAGCACCTTGAACAGGGTCAGCGCCTCCTTGCCCTCCTCGTCCACCTCGACCATGCGCTCGCCGGAACGCAGGTTGCTCTTCTGCAACGGCGCGCGCACGCTCTTGATCGAGGTGGCCCAGTTGCCACGCACCAGCGCCATGTAGCGCTTGTCCACGCCATCACCGCGCAGGGCGGCATGCAGGTGGCGCAACATGCTGCGTTTCTTGGCGATCATCAACAGGCCGGAGGTGTCACGGTCCAGACGGTGGACCAGCTCCAGCTCCTTGGCATCCGGGCGCAACTGACGAAAGGCTTCGATCACCCCGTAGTTGAGGCCACTGCCACCGTGGACCGCGATGCCACACGGCTTGTTGATCACGATCAGTGCCTTGTCTTCGAAGACAATCGACGCTTCAAGGCGCTGCAACAAGCCCTGGGCCAGTGGGACCGGTTCGTCACGCTCAGGCACCCGCACCGGCGGCACGCGGACGATGTCGCCCGCCTGCAGCTTGTACTCGGGCTTGATCCGGCCCTTGTTCACGCGCACTTCGCCTTTACGCAAAATGCGGTAAATCAAGGTCTTGGGCACGCCTTTGAGCCTGGCAAGAAGAAAGTTGTCGATGCGTTGGCCGGCATATTCCGGCGAGACCTCGAGCAGCTGGACGCTGGGGGTCTGGGGGGCGGTAGTCGTCATGGCGGCGATGATAACAATTTTTTATGGAATTGAAGCACTTAATCATTGCTGCTATAGTCGCGAACGCCGCCAAAAGCGGCCTGGACAGAGGACTAGCGGCAAACTGCCGGCCCTGACCATCGCAATTCATCAGGACGCGAGGCCGTCCTACGGGGCTTTCGCCACCCTGGAAGGCTCGAGATTGTAACAAGCGCAGGTGACATGAGGCCTGAAGCGAGTGCAAAAAGCAGAGTGATTACTCGCCTTTTGCGCCGATATTTACGGCCAGTTCACAAAGTGCAGTCAGTCTGGAGCCAGACCACGGCGAATGCTTCGGAAACAACGCCTGTTACGAGCTGAGTGAGAGCACAATCGCCCACACCCGGTCTTGTTTAGCCATGAGCGTGGACTCCCCATTGGAGAACACGGTAAATGCCAACCCGCTGCGGATTCTGCGCGCGGCAGCACCCGAATTATCAGGGATACGTGTAGGGTGGAGATGCACAACCGTCGGACTGTGTAGCACTAGGCTTATATTTAGACGCTTCATCTCGTCCACAGTCGCCGGTTGATTCCTCCTCCTGACTGAGTGCTTAAGTCACCACAGCAAGCAGGAAGCGTACGTCGCGATACCGCCCATTTTGGCGGGTATTGCTGGACACTGGAGTGGCCAACCACTCTTGACGCACCTGACACCGACCGTGAGAAGTCGTGTGTGCCGAACGCCGTTTCCGGCAGCCCGGAAACCGACGGTACAACATGAAAAGAATGCTGATTAACGCAACTCAACCCGAAGAGTTGCGTGTTGCACTGGTAGACGGCCAACGCCTCTACGACCTGGACATCGAGTCCGGTGCACGCGAGCAAAAGAAGGCCAACATCTATAAAGGCCGGATTACTCGCATCGAACCAAGCCTTGAGGCTGCCTTTGTCGATTTCGGCTCCGAGCGCCATGGCTTCCTGCCCCTCAAAGAAATCTCCCGCGAATACTTCAAGAAATCCCCTGAAGGCCGCGTGAACATCAAGGACGTCCTGAGCGAAGGCCAGGAAGTCATCGTTCAGGTAGAAAAAGAAGAACGTGGCAACAAGGGCGCCGCCCTGACCACCTTCATCAGCCTGGCTGGCCGCTATCTGGTCCTGATGCCGAACAACCCGCGTGCCGGCGGTATCTCCCGTCGCATCGAAGGCGAAGAGCGCAACGAACTGCGTGAAGCGCTGAACGGCTTGATCGCTCCGGCCGACATGGGCCTGATCGTGCGCACTGCCGGCCTGGGCCGCAGCAGCGAAGAAATGCAGTGGGACCTCGACTACCTGCTGCAGCTGTGGACCGCTATCAAGGAAGCGTCCCTGGATCGTTCCGCGCCGTTCCTGATCTACCAGGAAAGCAACGTGATCATCCGCGCCATCCGCGATTACCTGCGCCAGGACATCGGCGAAGTGCTGATCGACAGCGTCGAAGCCCAGGACGAAGCCCTGACCTTCATCCGCCAGGTGATGCCGCAGTACGCCAGCAAGATCAAGCTGTACGAAGACAGCGTTCCGCTGTTCAACCGTTTCCAGATCGAAAGCCAGATCGAAACCGCTTTCCAGCGCGTCGTCGAACTGCCTTCCGGCGGCTCCATCGTGATCGACCCGACCGAAGCCCTGGTGTCCATCGACATCAACTCGGCGCGTGCCACCAAGGGTAGCGACATCGAAGAAACCGCCCTGCAGACCAACCTGGAAGCGGCTGAAGAAATCGCCCGCCAGCTGCGCCTGCGTGACATCGGCGGCCTGATCGTGATCGACTTCATCGACATGACCCCGGCCAAGAACCAACGCGCCGTGGAAGAGAAAGTCCGCGAATGCCTGGAAGCTGACCGTGCCCGCGTACAGGTCGGCCGCATTTCGCGCTTCGGCCTGCTGGAAATGTCCCGTCAGCGCCTGCGTCCATCCCTGGGTGAAAGCAGCGGCATCGTCTGCCCGCGTTGCAACGGCACCGGCATCATCCGTGACGTTGAATCGCTGTCGCTGGCGATCCTGCGCCTGATCGAAGAAGAAGCCCTGAAAGACCGCACTGCCGAAGTACGCGCCCAGGTGCCGATCCCGGTCGCTGCGTTCCTGCTCAACGAAAAACGCAACTCGATCACCAAGATCGAACTGCGCACCCGTGCCCGCATCGTCATCCTGCCGAACGATCACCTCGAGACGCCGCACTTCGAAGTGCAGCGCCTGCGTGATGACAGCCCGGAAGCCCACGTCAACCAGTCCAGCTACGAAATCGCTGCTGCCGCTGCCGAAGTGGAAGAAGTCCAGCCAGCCGCTGCGACCCGCACCCTGGTTCGCCAGGAAGCCGCCGTCAAGACCGCGCCAGCCCGTGCCAACGCACCGGTTCCGGTCGAGGCAGCTGCGCCGGTTGCCGCACCAGCTGCCCTGCCTGAGCCAAGCCTGTTCAAGGGCCTGGTGAAGTCGCTGGTCAGCCTGTTCGCCACCAAGGAAGAGCCAGTGGCTCCAGTTGTGGTCGAGAAGCCTGTGACTGAACGCCCTGCACGCAATGAAGAGCGTCGCAACGGTCGCCAGCAGAGCCGCAATCGCAACGGTCGCCGTGACGAAGAGCGCAAGCCTCGTGAAGAACGTGCACCCCGCGAAGAACGCGCCCCACGTGAAGAGCGCCAACCGCGCGAAGCCCGTGAAGAAACACCAACCGTAGCCCGTGAAGAGCGTGCACCACGCGAAGAACGTGCACCGCGTGCTCCACGCGCTCCACGTGAAGACCGCAAGCCACGTGGCGAGCGTGAAGAACGCGTGCGTGAATTGCGCGAGCCGTTGGATGCCGCTCCAGCCGTAGCCGCTGCTGCTGCCACCGCTGCCACTGCTGAAGAGCGTCCAGCTCGTCAGCCGCGTGAAGAACGTGCGCCACGCCCTCCTCGTGAAGAGCGTCAACCACGTGCCGAGCAAGCGGCTCCAGCCGGTGAAGAAGAAGAGCTGCTGTCCAACGAAGATCAGCAACAGGAAGACGGCCAGGACAACGCCGAAGGCGATCGTCCACGCCGCCGCTCCCGTGGCCAGCGTCGTCGCAGCAACCGTCGTGAGCGTCAACGTGATGCCAACGGCAACGAAATCGAAGGCTCGGAAGAGACCGGCGAAGCCAACGCAGCCGCTACCGGCGAACCGACTGGCGCCGAACTGGCTGCCGGCCTGGCCGTTACCGCTGCTGTCGCCAGCTCGGTCATCAGCGCACCTGCTGAAGCCCAGGCCAACGAGCAAGCTGAAGCAGCCACCGCTGCCATCCAGGAAAACACTGTTGTAGAGACGCCAGCCGTCGAAGCGCCAGTGGTTGAAGCAACGACCCCGGTCGAAGCCCCGGTTGTTCCGGAAGTGGAAGTAGCTCCGGCTCGTCACGTTCGTGAAGTTCGTGAAGTTCGCGAGCCTCAGCCTGAAATCGACGTGGTTGCCGAGCCTGCCGTGGTTGTTGAACAACCGCCCGTGGTTGAAGCTGCCGTTGAAGCACCGGTAGCCGAGCCAACCCCTGAAGTGCGTGAAGTTCGCGAAGAACAGACCGCCTTCCAGTGGTCTGCCGAACCTGCCCCGGTGGTTGAAGCGGTTGAAGCTCCAGCGCCTGCGCCAGTGGTCGAAGAAGCTCCAGTGCCAGTCGCTGAAGTGGTGGTCGCTGCTGAACCTGTTGCCGTTGTTGCCGAGCCTGCGCCAGTGGTTGAAGCGCCAGTGGTTGCCGAAGTGGCAGCCCCGGTGGTTGAAGCCGCTCCGGCCAGCGCCCTGACCGAAAATGGCCGTGCGCCGAACGACCCACGCGAAGTGCGTCGTCGTCGCAAGGAAGCTGAAGCGGCCGCCGCTGCTGCCAAGGCCGCTGCCGAAGCTGCTCCAGCCGTCGCTGAAGTTGCCCAAGCAACCCATGCTCCGGTCACCGAAGCCGTGGTTGAGCACAGTGCCCCTGCCATCGACGAGAACGTACGTTCCGTCGAGGAAGTGGTAGAGCACCACCCTAAGGCCCAGGAAGAAGAGCACGAGCCTAAACCCCTCGTCTGATTCCATCGGCCACTAAAAAGCCCCGCCTGAGTGATCAGGCGGGGCTTTTTTATGCCCGTTACATCAGTTAGCGGTAGTCCAACAACCCTGGCACATCGACGTCCCACAACACACCGGGATCATCGACTACGACTTCCTGCACCGAAGCCTTGGCAAATAACGGTTTTGCCCCGCGGTCTCCGGTCAGCGCGATCAAGGCCGGGCCGAATGAACGGCCAAACCCCACGGGGTGCCCGTACTGACCTGCATGCACCGGGGCGCTGATACCGTCTTCCTCCAGGCCTGCCATCACTTGCTCGATACTTGCCGGCAGGATAAACGGCATATCCCCCAACACCACCAGCCAACCAGCCGACGGCCCACTGGCCGCCACCGCTGCTGCGATGCTGTCACCCATGCCCGGCGAGCGCAAAAGCAATACTTCGCAACCGTGCACCTTAGCCAACCGAATCACTTCGGTGCGATCCGATGACGTCACCAGCCAACGTCTCGTAGCCACAGGCGGCAAATTCACCAATACCTGCTCGATCACCGGCCGCGTGATGCCATCCCGGCCCACGCAGGGCGCCAGCAACTTGTCCTGATCGGCACCCGCCTCGGCCCGAAAACGACTGCCCTGCCCCGCCGCCAGGATGATTACGGCGATGCCCGTCAACTGACCGCTGCCTGCAACGGCTTTTTCTGCAGCAGATCGATCCCGTTCTTGATGGCGACAATTTCCGCCATCAACGACAAGGCGATTTCCGCCGGCGTATGGCTGCCGATATGCAGGCCAATCGGCCCATGCAGCCGCGCAATGGCCTCCGCACTCAACCCCAGCGCCGCGAGGTTTTCCCGGCGCTTCTGGCTGTTGACCCGCGATCCCAGGGCGCCAATGTAGAACGCCTTGGAATTGAGGGCCGTCAGCAGCGCCATGTCATCCAGACGCGGGTCATGGGTGAGCGCGACAATAGCCGTGCGTTCATCGGTCTGGATATTCAGCACGGCCTCATCGGGCATGCCCGGCACAAAGCGCCCGTGCTGCTCCTCCCAGCCATAAACAAACTCCTGGCGCGGGTCGCAGATCAGCACTTCGAAATCCAGCAACCGAGCCATTTCCGCCACATAACGTGACAGCTGGCCCGCGCCGATCAGCAGCAGGCGCCAGCGCGGACCGTAGATCGCGCGCAAACGCTCGCCGTTGAAGCTGACCACATCGGTCTTACTCGCACCGCTCAACACCACCTCGCCGGTGGCCAGGTCCAACTCACGGGCGACAATCTCGTGGGCCTCACAGCGCGCCAGCAGTTCAGCTACCCAACCCGGATCACTCACCCGCTCTTCGGTGAGACGCAGGGTGCCGCCACACGGCAGGCCAAAACGCGCCGCTTCGTCCCGGGTGACACCGTAGGTGACAAGCTGCACCGGCGGCCCGTCGTCAGGCAGCCGACCGTCCTGCAACCGGGCGATCAAGTCGTCCTCGATACAGCCGCCGGACACCGAGCCAATCACCACTCCGTCGCCGCGCAAGGCCAGCATCGCCCCCGGCGGACGCGGGGCGCTGCCCCAGGTCTGGACCACGCTGTACAGCACCACTCGCTGCCCGGCAAGGCGCCATTCCAGCACGCTGCGTAATACATTCAGATCAACACTGTCCATCAGGCTTTCGCCTCCCGCCAACCTTGCAACTGATTTTGATAAACAGCATCTATGGGTTGATCAAAAATATCGGTAGTCAGCTAAGTTAACTCACCGGCAATAAAAAAGCCCTGCAATGCAGGGCTTGGTGCGTCAAAAAACAAGCTTAGTTCAATAGCGATTCGGCTCTATTTCCAGCACCACCTTGAAGCGCTTTTCGATGTCCTGCTGGATACGCAGCGCGAGCCCGGCAATGTCCTGGCCGCTGGCCGCGCCGTAGTTCACCAATACCAGTGCCTGCAAGCGATGCACGCCGGCATCGCCATCGCGAAAGCCTTTCCAGCCGGCCTTGTCGATCAGCCAGCCGGCGGCCAGTTTCATCTGCCCGTCGGCCTGGGGGTAAGCCACCAGGTCCGGGTATTGACGCTGCAACTCGGCAGCCAGTGCCTGGGACACCAGCGGGTTCTTGAAGAAACTCCCCGCATTGCCGAGCACCGCCGGGTCGGGCAGTTTCTCGCTACGAATGCTGCAAATCGCGCGGCTGACATCGCTGGGCGTGGCCTGCGCGATGCCTTGCTCGGTCAGGCGCTGTCGCACCGGCCCGTATTCAAGTTTCAGATGCACGGCACGGCTCAGGGCAAAACGCACCCGCAGGATCAGCCAGCGCCCCACTTCGTGCTTGAACAGGCTGTCGCGGTAGGCAAAGTTGCACTCGGCCAGGCTGAAATCCCGCAGTTCGCCGGTCTGGCGATCAAGGGCGGTCAGGCCGCTGAATACATCCTTGATCTCTACACCGTAGGCGCCGATGTTCTGCATCGGTGCGGCGCCGACCGTGCCGGGAATCAGGCTGAGGTTTTCCAGGCCGGAAAAGCCCTGGGCCAGGGTCCACAGCACAAACGGATGCCACGCTTCGCCCGCTTCGGCCTCAACCACGACCTGCACGCCATCGTCGTGCAACACCCGGATGCCCTGGCTGGCCATGCGCAGCACCAGTGCGTCAATATCCTGGGTCAACAGCAAGTTGCTGCCGCCGCCAATCACCAGCAACGGCAGTTGTTGCTTGGCGGCACAGGCCAGGGCCTCACGCACGTCGGCGTCATTGTGGGCCTCGGCAAACAGCCGGGCACGCACGTCGATACCAAAGCTGTTGAACGGCTTGAGCGAAACCTGTGCCCGTACCTGCAAAGTCATAACCGGCCCTTCAATTCAATCACCAACAGGTCACAGGCGCGCTCGATCAGGTCGAGGACAGTTTCAAAGCCCTGGTCACCTTCGTAGTACGGGTCCGGCACTTCATCCACCACCGAGTCGTAGCGGCGCAGGAACAGGTCCAGGTCCGCCTTGCCTTGAGCCGGCTGCATGGCCTTGAGGTTGCGCAGGTTGCTCTGGTCCATGGCGAGGATCAGGTCGTAGCGGGAAAAGTCGGCACGCGACACCTGTTGTGCACGCTGGGCCGACAGGTCGTAGCCGCGTTGCAGCGCTGCACGCTGGCTGCGCTTGTCCGGTGGGTTGCCGACGTGCCAATCACCGGTACCGGCAGACGCCACCTCAACCTGATCGGCCAGGCCGGCTTCGCGCAATTTGTGGCGCAGAACGCCTTCGGCCGTGGGCGAACGGCAGATGTTGCCCAGGCAGACGAACAGAACCTGCATCAGGCCCCCAGCAGGCGACGGACGCGCTCGAGGTCTTCAGGGGTGTCGACGCCCGCCGGCGGCGCTTCCAGGGCATCGCCCACATGAATGCGCACGCCGTGCCACAGGGCACGCAGTTGTTCCAGGGATTCGGTATTTTCCAGCCAGCACGGGCCCCAGCTCACGAAGTCGTGCAGGAAACCGGCGCGGTAGGCGTAGATGCCGATGTGGCGACGGTACGGCACGCCAGCCGGCAGCACGTCAGGCTGTTTGGCGAACGCATCCCGCGCCCACGGCAAGGTGGAGCGGCTGAAGGTCAGCGCCAGGCCATTGATGTCGCTGACCACTTTCACCACGTTGGGGTTGAACAGGGTCTCGATGTCTTCAATCGGCTCGGCCAGGGTCGCCATGCGCGCTTCGCCATGGGCTGCCAGGTTGGCCGCCACCTGATCGATCACGCTGGGCGGAATCAACGGCTCGTCACCTTGCACGTTGACCACGATGGCGTCCGCCGCCAGGCCCAGCTTGGTGGCCACTTCGGCCAGGCGGTCGGTACCGGAGTTGTGGTCTTCACGGGTCAGCACCGCTTCGGCACCAAAGCCTTTGCAGGCCTCGATGATGCGCGGATCGTCGGTGGCCACCACTACCCTTTCGGCGCTGCTTTTGCAGGCCTGTTCCCACACCAGCTGGATCATCGGCTTGTTGCCGATCAGTTGCAGCGGCTTGCCGGGCAGGCGGGTGGAGGCGTAGCGGGACGGGATGACAACGGTGAAGGCGGTGGTCATTTATCCAGGCGCTCGTCGGTGGTCAGGGTGCGGGCTTCGCTTTCGAGCATTACCGGAATGCCATCACGAATCGGGTACGCCAGGCCGGCGCCCTTGCTGATCAGCTCGGTTTTGTCGGCGCTGAGCTTGAGCGGCCCCTTGCAGATCGGGCAAGCGAGGATATCGAGCAGTTTGGTGTCCATGAGTATGTCCTGGAGAGCAGCGTTTTAAGGCAAAAGGCGAGCGGGCAGCAAGCGCATCAACTGCGTGTCGAACCAGGCGATAAACGCCGGTGACGGTGCCGCGTCCACCGCAAGGTACCACCAGTCGGGCCTGGCAAAGGCGCGGCACTTCACCGCGTCCTTTTCAGTCATGACCAACGGCAGTGCCGGTGTGAAATTCAAGACCTCGGCGCTGTACGGCGCGTGGTCGGCAAAAGCATGGGGTATTGGGCGCCAGTGTAGCGTTTCAAGGGTGTTGAAGAAACGTTGCGGGTTGCCGATGCCGGCCACCGCATGTACCTGCTGCCCCACCGGGAAGTGTTCGACGGGTTTACGCTCGCCGGTATGCAGGTTGACCAGCGCGGCAGGCAACAGACGGAAGGCAAAGCCGTCGTCACGGTCAGAACCTGCGCCGTTGTAAAGCAGCGCATCGACGCTCTGCAAACGCTCGACCGGCTCACGCAACGGCCCCGCCGGCAGGCAGCGACGGTTACCCAGCCCGCGGGCGGCGTCAATCAGCACCAGTTCCAGATCACGGGCCAGGCGGTAATGTTGCAGGCCGTCGTCGGAGAGGATCAGGTCGAGGGTTTCGCTGGCCAACAGCGCCTTCACGGCGCGGCTGCGGTCGGGGTCGATCATCAGC
>NZ_JACARK010000026.1:0-1052 GCF_013386655.1 Pseudomonas sp. K5002
GCCAGGCTGGCGAAGATCACACCCAGCGCCAGGCATGTTTCCGCCAGCAGCAAGGCGCGCCCGCCACTCAGCAAACGAGCCAGGCCCATATAGATGATGCCCAGGGCCAGCGCGCTGAACGCAGCGGCAAATTCCAGGTGCTGCACCAGCGCAAACTGCAAACCGAAGCCCACCAACGGCGGACCGAACAGCATGCTGCCGTCGACATAATCGCCCTTGGCCGCCGACCAGCGCAGCAACGCGCCACGGCTGTCATCGTCCGGCGCGTCGCGCATCTCCAGCAACTTGCGCCGGGCGAACAACAGGCCGATGCCCAGGTACATCAGGAAAAATAGAATCAGGAACGGCTCGGTGCTCCACAGCAGCTCCGGTGTATAGGAGCGCATGCCCCAGGCGAAGCCGATGCCGAAGGTGCCGACAAAGCCGATCAAATTGAGCAGGCGCCAGGCCTTGAACCAGGCGATGGCGAGAATGCCTGCGTTGAGCAGGGCGAAATAGCTGAACAGCGCCACATGGTTGCCGGCGCCGGTGGACGTGAGGATCGGTGCCGCAAAACCGCCGAGTGCAGCAGCGCAGGCCAGGCCGAGGGCGTCCTGGGTAATCGCCAGGATCGCCGAGAAAACGGTGACCGCCACCAGCAAGCCGAGTGCCGCGCCGGGGTCGAGCAACGGGTGCAGGCGCATCGCGGCGAACACCGTGAGGTACAACACCGCAATGCCGGTGCCCTGCAGCATCAACCCGTAATTACTGTTGCGCAGCCGCAGCCACCAACCCAGGCCCAGCAGTGCCAATGCGCAACCGGCGACACCTGCGTAACGCAACTCGATTGGCACCACCATGCCTTCAGTGGCATAGCGCAGCAGGAAAGCCAGGCCGAGGAACAACAACACCACGCCGACCCGCAGCACGGTGTTGCCACCGAACAGCCAGTTGCGGGCACCGCTGATTGCGCGCTCGATAAAGTTGGGGCCGCGAGGCACCGCAGGCGCGGCAGGCTGTTCAGGGATTTTCGCGCTCGGTTCGGCCCGCCACACATCAGCCGGCAATGGCTG
>NZ_JACARK010000026.1:1065-19923 GCF_013386655.1 Pseudomonas sp. K5002
GGCTCTTCGACAAACACAGGTCCGGGGGTTTCAACGGCGGCAGGCCTTTCCAGCAAGGCCAGGCGTTGCTCGACCACTTTCAGGGCGTTGCGGGCAGACTCCAGCTGACGGCCTTGTTCCTCCGTACGCGAGGCGAGCATCGACAGGCGAATCGCCTGGCCAATGCCCAAACCGAGCAGCGCTCCAATGCCCGCATCACTGAACGACTCATCGAGCGTCCAGCCGAGCACCAGGCCAATCAGCATGAAAATCCATTGCATGGTCGATATCCCTAAGCAGCCCGAAGCGGGCAAAGGCGACGCTCAGTATATCGACACGGACCCCATGTGGGAGCGGGCTTGCTCGCGAAGGCGGTGGATCAGTCACAAATTTGTCGACTGACGCTGCGCCTTCGCGAGCAAGCCCGCTCCCACATTTTGTATTGCGGTGTCTAATCCAACGCTTTCCAGATTTCCGTCGCGTATTCGCGGATGGTCCGGTCCGACGAGAACCAGCCCATGCGCGCGGTATTGAGCACCGCCGAACGCCACCATTCCTTGGAGTCGTGCCAATGGGCCTCGACCCGCGCCTGGGCATCCCAGTAGGAATCGAAGTCGGCACAGACCAGGAAGCGGTCGTAGTCGATCAGCGAATCCACCAACCCGGCATAACGGCCCGGATCATCCGGTGAGAACACCCCGCCACGAATCGCTTGCAGCACATCATTCAAGCGATGGGACGCGGCGATCTCTGGCCCGGCGTTGAATTCGCCCGCGTGTTTGCGCGCTTCCACCTGCTGGGCGCTGAGGCCGAAGATGAACATGTGGTCGGCACCCACGCGCTCGTGCATCTCGACGTTGGCGCCGTCCATGGTGCCGATGGTCAGCGCGCCGTTGAGGCCAAATTTCATGTTGCTGGTGCCCGAGGCTTCAAAGCCGGCGGTGGAAATCTGCTCCGACAAGTCGGCCGCCGGAATGATGCTTTCCGCCAGGCTGACGTTGTAGTTGGGCAGGAATACCACCTTGAGCAACCCGCGCACGGTGGGGTCGTTGTTGACGGTACGGGCGATGTCGTTGGTCAGCTTGATGATCAGCTTGGCCTGGTGATAGCTGGCCGCGGCCTTGCCGGCGAAGATCTTCACCCGCGGCACCCAGTCGGTGCCCGGCTCGGCCCGGATCGCCTGGTACAGCGCGACGGTGTGCATCAGGTTCAGCAGCTGGCGCTTGTACTCGTGGATCCGCTTGACCTGCACATCGAACATCGCCGCCGGGTTGACCGAAATCCCCAGGCGCTCGTGAATGATGTCGGCCAGTGCCCGCTTACTGTGCAGCCGCTGTTCGGCGAAGGCCTTGCGAAAGGCTTGCTTCTCGGCAAACGGTTCCAGGTCTGCCAGGCGCTGTTCGGGGTTATCCAGCACGTCCGGGCCCAGTGCCTCCACCAGCATCGCCGTGAGCTTGGGGTTGGCCTGGTACAGCCAGCGGCGGAAGGTAATGCCGTTGGTTTTGTTGTTGATGCGGTCCGGGTAGAGCTTGTGCAGTTCGGAGAACACCGTGCTGCGCATCAGTTGAGTGTGCAGGCCGGATACGCCGTTGACACTGTGGGAGCCGAGGAACGCCAGGTTGCCCATGCGTACGCGGCGACCGTTGTCTTCTTCGATCAGCGAGACGGCACGCAGCACGTCGAAGTCATGGATGCCCTTGGCCCGCAGCGAGTCGATATGCTGGGCGTTGATCAGGTAGATGATCTGCATGTGCCGCGGCAGCATGCGCTCCATCAGGCCGACCGGCCAGGTTTCCAACGCCTCGGGGAGCAAGGTGTGGTTGGTGTACGAAAGGGTTTCGACGGTGACGTCCCAGGCGGCATCCCACGGGATGTCGTGCAGGTCCACCAACTGACGCATCAACTCGGCCACCGCGATCGAGGGGTGAGTGTCGTTGAGCTGGATGGCCGCGTGCTCGCCCAGGCTCAATACCGAGCCGTGCATGTTCTTGTGGCGACGCAGCAGATCCTGCAACGAGGCGGAGACGAAGAAGTACTCCTGGCGCAGGCGCAGCTCCTGCCCTGCTTCGGTGCTGTCGGCCGGGTAAAGCACTCGGGAGATGCTTTCGGCGCGGGCCACTTCGGCGACGGCGCCCAGGTGGTCACCGGCGTTGAAGCGCTCCAGGTGCAGGTCTTCGACGGCCCGGGCGCGCCACAAGCGCAGGGTGTTGACGCTGGCGCCGCGCCAGCCGACGACCGGGGTGTCATACGCCACCGCGCGTACGGTTTCATTTGGCGACCAGACCTGGATCGACTTGCCGGACGCGTCCAGCACGGTTTCCACACCACCGCCAAAGCCGATCGGGTAGATCACTTCGGCGCGCTCGAACTCCCAGGGGTTGCCGAAATCCAGCCAGCGTTCGGTTTGCTCCTGCTGCCAGCCATCGACAATCGCCTGGCGAAACAGCCCGTGCTCATACCGAATGCCATAGCCATGGCCGGCGATGCCCAGGGTCGACATGCTTTCCATGAAGCAGGCCGCCAGGCGGCCAAGGCCACCGTTGCCCAGGGCCGCGTCGGGCTCCAGCAGGCGAATGCGCTCCATGTCCACACCCAACTCGCTCATGGCCTCACGGGCCACGTCCAGCAAGCCAAGGTTGCTCAGGCTGTCGTAGAGCAGACGGCCGATCAGGAATTCCAGCGAGAGGTAATAGACCCGCTTCTGTCCCTTGCGGTAGATGTGCCGCGTGTGGTCCATCCAGTGGTCGACCATGTGGTCGCGGGCGGCCAGTGCGATGGCTTCAAACCAATCGTGGTCGAAGGCGTGATCGGGGTCCTTGCCCACCGCATAGGTAAGTTTGGTCAAGACGGCATCGCGAAATGCGGCTACCTCTGCTTCTCGTACAAGCGGTTCCTGAGACATCGATGCGACCTCGGGCGAGATAGAAGGAGTTGCTAGAGCCTAGACGGTCTGACAGACGGTAGACGCTCTGGTTCGGCAGTTTTTTAACTCATTCACCTTTGCGGGAATTTGATGCAGGGGCCGTGCCCGTTTGTGGCTCGGCACAGCCTTCGAGCTGAAAGCTGGAAGATATTGTTCAAAAAACCACCAGTTCCGGTATGATCCCGCGCCGGATAACACCCCTCTTGGAAACCTGATGAAGCCTCAACTGATCGCCGCCGCGGAACTCGACCGTCTCGAGACCTGGCAGAAATACTCAAGCCATATGTGTGGCGGCTGTGTGTCGAGCTGCTGCACCCTGCCGGTTGAGGTGAAGATCAAGGACCTGATCCGCATCGGCATCGTCGATGAGTTCGAGCGTGGCGACCCGCCGAAGAACATCGCCAAGCGCTTGCAGAAGGAAGGCATCGTCGAGCGCTTCAACGCCAAATCCGAGATCTTCACCCTGCAGCGCATGAGCAACAACGATTGCCTGTACCTGGATCGTAAGAGCCGCTTCTGCACTATTTATGACAAGCGCCCGGATACTTGCCGCAATCACCCGAAAATCGGGCCGCGCCCGGGGTATTGCGCGTACAAGCCGAAGGAAGTGGTGCGCGAGACCAGGCTCAAGACCCTCGACAAGTTCTGATCCAGATTTTTTATTGCTTGAACTACCGCTTTCGCGAGCAAGCCCGCTCCCACACTTGACCTCACTCATCCTGAAAAAACGCGGTCGAATGTGGGAGCGGGCTTGCTCGCGAAGGGGCCCGCACAGTCACTACAGATATTGCAGGCATAAAAAAACGCCCCCGGCCTTTCGACCGGGGGCGTTTTTCATTCAGCCTGAGTTAACTCAGTTCTTGGCTTTCTTGGCAGCGCGGGTACGCTCGCCTTCGTCCAGGATCTTCTTACGCAGGCGGATCGACTTAGGCGTAACTTCGCACAGCTCGTCGTCCTGGATGAATTCCAGAGCCTGTTCCAGGGTGAAGCGAACAGGTGGAACCAGAGCGATGGTTTCGTCTTTACCCGAAGCACGCATGTTGTCGAGCTTCTTGCCTTTGGTTGGGTTGACGCCCATGTCGTTGTCACGGCTGTTCAGGCCAACGATCTGACCGTTGTAGATCTCTTGACCGTGTTCAACGAACAGCTTGCCACGCGCCTGGAGGGTTTCCAGGGAGTAGGTCAGCGCCTTGCCGGTTTCTACCGATACCAGAACACCGTTCTGACGACCGGACATGTCGCCGGACTTCATGGTGTCGTAGCGATCGAAGATCGAGGTCAGGATGCCAGCACCGTTGGTCAGGGTCAGGAACTGGTTACGGAAACCGATCAGACCACGAGCAGGGATGTTGTATTCCAGACGCACACGGCCTTTGCCATCCGGCACCATGTTGGTCAGGTCGCCCTTACGCAGGCCCATCTCTTCCATGACCTTGCCCTGGGATTCTTCAGGGGTGTCGATGGTGACGTTTTCAAACGGTTCCTGCTTCACGCCGTCAACCTGACGGATGATCACTTCAGGACGACCAACGCCCATTTCGAAGCCTTCGCGACGCATGGTTTCGATCAGTACCGAGAGGTGCAGCTCACCACGGCCGGAAACCTTGAACTTGTCAGCCGAGTCGCCTTCTTCAACGCGCAGAGCAACGTTGTACAGCAGCTCTTTGTCCAGACGTTCCTTGATGTTACGGGAAGTCACGAACTTGCCTTCTTTACCGCAGAAAGGCGAGTCGTTTACCTGGAAGGTCATGGAAACGGTTGGCTCGTCAACGGTCAGAGGCTTCATCGCCTCGACGTTGTCCGGCTGGCACAGGGTGTCGGAAATGAACAGCGAGTCCATACCGCTCACACACACGATGTCACCGGCAAACGCTTCTTCAACGTCGATGCGGTGCAGGCCGTGGTGACCCATCAGCTTCAGGATACGACCGTTGCGCTTCTTGCCGTCGGCGCCGATGGCGACCACCGGAGTGTTCGGCTTGACGCTACCACGAGCGATACGGCCAACACCGATAACACCCAGGAAGCTGTTGTAGTCCAGTGCCGAGATTTGCATCTGGAACGGGCCTTCACGGTCAACTTTCGGAGCCGGTACGTTGTCGACGATCGACTGGTACAGCGGGGTCATGTCTTCAGCCATGTCGGTGTGTTCCAGACCGGCAATGCCGTTCAGGGCCGAGGCGTAGACGACTTTGAAGTCCAGCTGTTCTTCGGTGGCACCCAGGTTGTCGAACAGGTCGAAGATCTGGTCCAGAACCCAGTCCGGACGCGCGCCTGGACGGTCAACCTTGTTGATGCACACGATCGGACGCAGGCCGGCTTCGAAAGCCTTCTTGGTCACGAAACGGGTTTGCGGCATAGGGCCGTCTTGAGCGTCAACCAGCAGCAGAACGGAGTCAACCATCGACATTACGCGTTCAACTTCGCCGCCGAAGTCGGCGTGGCCCGGGGTATCCACGATGTTGATGTGGTAGCCGTTCCAGTTGATGGCGGTGTTTTTCGCCAGAATGGTAATACCGCGCTCTTTCTCCTGGTCGTTGGAGTCCATCACGCGCTCGTCGTTGAGCTCGTTGCGCTCCAGGGTGCCGGATTGACGCAAGAGTTTGTCTACCAGGGTGGTCTTACCATGGTCAACGTGAGCAATGATGGCGATGTTGCGTAGATTTTCGATCACTTGTGTATCTCGATCAGAGGATTCGGTGTGCTGACAGGTCGTGGCAGCGATTAACAGTAGAGTCAGGCCTTGCCGTTACAGCTTGACGGCAGAGTCGGGGGGCCGGTGACGCAGGCCACAGGCAAACAGCCCCGGGCTCTTAGCTCGGTCGATAAACGCGCACATTGGCATGCCCCTCACTGAGCAAATGGTGGGCATGCAGGCGACTCATCACGCCTTTGTCGCAATACAACAGGTACTGACGGCTGTCATCCAGTTCCTTGAAACGCGCATTCAATGCATAGAACGGCAGCGTTTGTACGTCGATGCCAGCAATTTCCAGCGGCTCGTCTTCAGCGGCATCCGGGTGACGGATGTCGATGATGATCTGACCGGCCAGAGCCTCGCTGACTTCTTCGATCTGCAAATCCTGGCCCAATTCGTCGATAACCCGATCGATCGGCACCAGCTTGGCGTTCTCAAGCGCACGCTCGAGCACCGCCATATCGAACTGTTGTTCTTCGTACTCCACGCGGTTGCGTTTGGCGTGGGTCTTGGGGTTCACCGAGATGACCCCGCAATATTCCGGCATGTGCTTGGCGAAATCCGCCGTGCCGATCTGGGTCGCCAGGTCGATGATGTCTTGCTTGTGACTGGCGATCAGCGGGCGCAGTACCAGCTTCTCGGTCACAGAGTCGATCAACGACAGGTTCGGCAGGGTCTGGCTGGACACCTGGGAAATCGCTTCACCGGTGACCAGTGCGTCGATTTCCAGTCGATCCGCGATTCGGGACGCAGCGCGTAACATCATACGCTTCAATACTACGCCCATATGACTGTTATCGACTTTCCCGAGAATTTCTCCCAGGACTTCCTCGAACGGTACGCTGACAAACAGCACCCGTTGCGAGCTGCCGTACTTCTTCCAGATGTAATGCGCGACTTCCATCACGCCCAATTCGTGTGCACGCCCGCCCAGGTTGAAGAAGCAGAAGTGGCTCATCAGCCCGCGGCGCATGATCTGGTAGGCCGCGACAGTGGAATCGAAACCGCCGGACATCAATACCAGGGTCTGTTCCAGGGCACCCAGCGGGTAGCCGCCGATGCTGTCGTGCTGGCTGTGGATCACAAACAACCGTTGGTCGCGAATTTCCATCCGCACTTCAATTTGCGGCTCTTTCAGGGAAATTCCGGCAGCGCCGCACTCGCGACGCAGCTTGCTGCCCACGTATTTCTCGACATCCATGGAGCTGAACGGGTGCTTGCCGGCGCGTTTGCAACGCACTGAAAACACCTTGCCTGCCAGCACATCGCCGTAGTGCTGTTTGCACTTTTCGGTGATGTCGTCGAAGTCGCCCAGCGGGTACTCGTCGACCTGCAGGAAATGCGCGATGCCCGGCACGCAGCTCAGGCGCTCGGTCATGTCCTTCAGGGCCTTGGGGTCTGTGAGGCGGGTTTCCAGCTCGAGATTGTCCCACACACCATTCACCACCACAGCCGGGTCCAGATCGCGGAGCACGGCACGGATGTTCTTGGCCAATTGACGGATGAAACGCATCCGTACCGGTCGGCTCTTGATGGTGATCTCGGGGAAGACTTTAACGATTAATTTCATGAAAACAGCGCGCGCAGGCCCAGCCGAAAAAGGGGGGCGCGGATTATAGCGGAAATCGCTCAAGGTTTAACCAGTTAATATGCAACTGACCTTTCGCGCACCAAAACGGGTCATAAACCAAAATAAGCGCTACATTGCGGTGCGCAATTTCTTCCGTTTCAGCGGATTGCACCTTTATAGGGGCGTTTTTGTGGCAAAAAACCCATGTCGGGGCACTGGCATGCAATTTGCTCTCTTGTGAGGCAGGTTGCCTTGGTCGAGTATTCGCGCCGGCATCACCCACATTCTAAGGGCTACTCCACTACCCCAGCCCGAAGCCACCCGGAGGACACTATGTCGAAGTCGGTTCAACTCATCAAAGATCATGACGTCAAATGGATTGATCTGCGCTTCACGGACACCAAAGGCACTCAGCACCACGTGACCATGCCGGCTCGCGACGCGCTGGATGACGCCTTCTTCGAAGAAGGCAAAATGTTCGACGGCTCCTCCATTGCCGGCTGGAAAGGCATCGAAGCTTCCGACATGATCCTGATGCCGGACGACAGCACTGCCGTACTCGACCCGTTCACCGAAGACCCAACCTTGATCATCGTCTGCGACGTGATCGAGCCTTCGACCATGCAGGGCTACGACCGTGACCCACGTGCGATCGCCAAGCGTGCCGAGGAATACCTGAAGTCGACCGGTATCGGCGACACCGTATTCGTAGGTCCAGAACCAGAATTCTTCATCTTTGATTCGGTCAAGTTCAAGTCCGACATCTCTGGCTCCATGTTCAAGATCTTCTCCGAACAAGGTTCGTGGATGTCCGACCAGGACGTGGAAGGCGGCAACAAAGGCCACCGTCCAGGTATCAAAGGCGGCTACTTCCCGGTTCCTCCGTTCGACCACGACCACGAAATCCGTACCTCCATGTGCAACGCCATGGAAGAGATGGGCCTGGTCATCGAAGTTCACCACCACGAAGTGGCGACTGCCGGCCAGAACGAAATCGGCGTGAAGTTCAACACCCTGGTTGCCAAGGCTGACGAAGTTCAGACCCTGAAGTACTGCGTACACAACGTGGCTGATGCCTACGGCCGTACCGCTACCTTCATGCCTAAGCCTCTGTACGGCGATAACGGTTCGGGTATGCACGTTCACCTGTCCATCGCCAAAGAAGGCAAGAACACCTTCGCTGGCGAAGGTTATGCCGGCCTGTCCGACACTGCCCTGTACTTCATCGGCGGTATCATCAAGCACGGTAAGGCCCTGAACGGCTTCACCAACCCGTCGACCAACTCCTACAAGCGTCTGGTTCCAGGTTTCGAAGCTCCGGTAATGCTCGCCTACTCGGCTCGCAACCGTTCCGCTTCGATCCGTATTCCTTACGTGTCCAGCCCTCGCGCTCGCCGTATCGAAGCCCGTTTCCCGGATCCGGCAGCCAACCCGTACCTGGCCTTCGCTGCCCTGGTCATGGCCGGCCTGGACGGTATCCAGAACAAGATCCACCCAGGCGACGCCGCCGACAAAAACTTGTACGACCTGCCGCCTGAAGAGGCCAAAGAGATCCCACAAGTGTGCGGCAGCCTGAAAGAAGCCCTGGAAGAGCTGGACAAGGGCCGTGCGTTCCTGACCAAAGGCGGCGTGTTCAGCGACGACTTTATCGATGCCTACATCGCCCTGAAAAGCGAAGAAGAAATCAAGGTCCGCACTTTCGTACACCCACTGGAATACGAGCTGTACTACAGCTGCTGATCCGGTAGCGCTGCTTAACGTGGCGTGATGAAAAAGGCCTCCTTCGGGAGGTCTTTTTTTTGCCCGCAAAACCCTGTGGGAGCGGGCTTGCCCGCGAAAAATTCAAAGGCGCCGCATTTCTTCAATATTTACGCGTTATCGTTAACGACCTTCGCGAGCAAGCTCGCTCCTACAGAAGAGGGATCTGCCTTGAAACTCAAAATTGGGTTCATCTTGCTGGCCATCAGCGCCAATGTATTCGCAGCACCACCCACCCTCGCCCCGCTGCTCGACAGCATTGCCGAACGCCTGGCGATTGCCGACCAGGTGGCCCTGAGCAAATGGGACAGCCACAAGCCCGTCGAAGACCGCCCACGGGAGCAGGACGTGATCGCCAGCGTCGTCGCCCAGGCGCCGAGCTACAAACTGGCACCGGCACAGGCCGAGCAGTTTTTCTCGGCCCAGATCGAGGCGAACAAACTGGTGCAGTACGCCCACCTTTCCGACTGGCAGCTGCAAGGCAAGGCGCCGAATGACCCACGCCCGGATCTGGTCGGCCAGATCCGCCCTAAACTGGACCTGCTGCAAAAACGCCTGCTGCAACAGCTGGCGGACTTCACCCCGGAGCGCACCAACCCGCAATGCCCGCAATGGCTGGCCCAGGCCAATCACGCACCTGCCAAAGACTCGCTGCACCAGCTGGCAATGATCCGCGCCACTGCCGAGCTGTGTATCTATAAAATCTAAAATTGCGAACCCCATCAAAATGTGGGAGCGGGCTTGCTCGCATGGCGGTGTGTCAGTTGATATATGCATGACTGACACGCCGCCTTCGCGAGCAAGCCCGCTCCCACAATTTAGATCCGACCCATTCAGCCAATCAGTCGCTGCCACCAGCTTCCTGAACAGACTTTTCAAAACCGCACTATATTGGTGCGATACGCTGCACCCTTCCCACTTACGCAACCCATTTTGGTTCGAAACTTCCCGTCCAAGCTGGCAGAACGCCACAGTTTCGCGCCTTAAGCCCCCATTTCAGGGCTTTAACGCTTCTTTTCGGAGCTTTGGTTTGGTTTTTGCATTTTCCTTGTATCAGCGTGTGCCTCAAGCCCGCGCCTTGCTCCAAAAGAGGTCCTAATGACCATCAGCGACGCACTGCACCGCCTGTTACTCGACAACCTGACCACCGCGACCATTCTGCTCAATGACGAACTGCGCCTTGAGTACATGAACCCGGCGGCGGAGATGCTGCTGGCCATCAGCGGGCAGCGCAGCCATGGGCAATTCATCAGTGAGCTGTTCACTGAGTCGGCCGAGGCCTTGAGCTCGTTGCGCCAGGCCGTGGAGCAGGCGCACCCGTTCACCAAGCGCGAAGCGATGCTCACCGCCCTCACCGGCCAGACCCTCACCGTCGACTACGCGGTAACACCGATCCTCAGCCACGGCGCCACCTTGTTGCTGCTGGAGGTGCATCCCCGCGATCGCCTGCTGCGCATCACCAAGGAAGAGGCGCAGCTGTCCAAGCAGGAAACCAGCAAGATGCTGGTGCGCGGCCTGGCCCATGAGATCAAGAACCCCCTGGGCGGGATTCGCGGTGCCGCACAGCTGTTGGCCCGCGAGCTGCCGGACGAAAACCTCAAGGACTACACCAACGTCATCATCGAGGAAGCCGACCGCCTGCGTAACCTGGTAGACCGCATGCTCGGCTCCAACAAGCTGCCGTCGCTGGCAATGACCAACGTGCACGAAGTGCTGGAGCGGGTTTGCCAGTTGGTGGAAGCCGAAAGCCAGGGCTGCATCACCTTGGTGCGCGACTACGACCCGAGCATTCCCGACGTATTGATCGACCGCGAGCAGATGATCCAGGCGGTGCTCAATATCGTGCGTAACGCCATGCAGGCCATCAGCAGCCAGAACGAGCTGCGCCTGGGCCGCATCAGCCTGCGCACCCGTGCCCTGCGCCAGTTCACCATTGGCCACGTGCGCCATCGCCTGGTGACCAAAGTCGAGATCATCGACAACGGCCCCGGCATCCCTGCAGAACTGCAGGAAACCATCTTTTTCCCAATGGTCAGCGGCCGCCCGGACGGTACCGGGCTCGGCCTGGCCATTACCCAGAACATCATCAGCCAGCACCAGGGTTTGATCGAATGTGAGAGCCATCCCGGTCACACCACCTTCTCGATCTTTCTGCCACTGGAACAAGGAGCCCCATCGACATGAGCCGTAGTGAAACTGTCTGGATCGTCGATGACGACCGTTCTATCCGCTGGGTCCTGGAGAAAGCCTTGCAACAGGAAGGCATGACCACCCAGAGCTTCGACAGCGCCGACGGGGTGATGAGCCGCCTGGCTCGCCAGCAGCCCGATGTGATCATCTCCGACATCCGCATGCCCGGCGCCAGCGGCCTGGACTTGCTGGCGCGGATTCGCGAGCAGCACCCGCGCCTGCCGGTGATCATCATGACCGCGCACTCGGACCTGGACAGCGCTGTCGCGTCCTATCAGGGCGGCGCCTTTGAATACCTGCCAAAACCGTTCGACGTGGACGAAGCGGTGGCGCTGGTAAAACGCGCCAACCAGCACGCCCAGGAACAGCAGAACCAGGAAGCCCCGCCGGCCCTGACCCGTACCCCGGAAATCATCGGCGAAGCGCCGGCGATGCAGGAAGTGTTTCGCGCCATCGGGCGCTTGAGCCACTCCAACATCACCGTGCTGATCAATGGCGAGTCGGGTACCGGTAAAGAGCTGGTGGCCCACGCCCTGCACCGTCACAGCCCACGGGCGGCGTCGCCGTTCATTGCGCTGAACATGGCGGCGATCCCGAAAGACTTGATGGAGTCGGAACTGTTCGGCCATGAAAAAGGCGCGTTCACCGGTGCGGCCAACCTGCGCCGTGGCCGTTTTGAACAGGCCGACGGCGGCACGCTGTTCCTCGATGAAATCGGCGACATGCCGGCCGACACCCAGACGCGCTTGCTGCGGGTCCTGGCCGACGGCGAGTTTTATCGGGTAGGCGGGCACACGCCAGTCAAGGTCGACGTACGTATCATCGCGGCGACGCACCAGAACCTGGAAACCCTGGTGCACGCCGGGAAATTCCGTGAAGACTTGTTCCACCGCCTGAACGTGATCCGCATCCACATCCCACGGATGTCGGACCGTCGCGAGGACATCCCGACCCTGGCCCGTCACTTCCTCAGCCGCGCCGCCCAGGAGCTGGCCGTCGAGCCGAAGCTGCTGAAAAGCGAGACCGAGGAATACCTGAAGAACCTGCCATGGCCGGGCAACGTGCGTCAGCTGGAGAACACCTGCCGCTGGATCACGGTGATGGCTTCGGGGCGCGAAGTGCATATCAGCGACCTGCCGCCTGAGCTGCTGAGCCTGCCGCAGGATTCGGCACCGGTGACCAACTGGGAGCAGGCACTGCGCCAATGGGCCGACCAGGCCCTGGCACGTGGCCAGTCGAACCTGCTGGACAGCGCTGTGCCGGCTTTCGAGCGGATCATGATCGAAACCGCCCTCAAGCATACCGCTGGACGTCGTCGCGACGCCGCCGTGCTGCTGGGCTGGGGCCGCAATACGCTGACACGCAAGATCAAGGAGCTGGGGATGAAGGTCGACGGTGGGGATGATGACGAAGGTGATGAGGCCTGATCACTAATCCCTGATCCACTGAAGATCTAATGTGGGAGCCGGGCTTGCNNAGCGCCATCGCAGGCAAGCCAGCTCCCACATTTGTTTTGTACCAGACTAACGACCGTGCACCGCTTCAATGCACCACGAACCGGCATCGCGCACTTATCCAACGCCTGAAACCCATGCCTTGTTAAGAAAATATTAAAACCCAAAAAAGCCAAAGCCCCGTATTCCGGGGCTTTGCGCTTTCTGAAGAAATTTTTTGGCGCCACTTCGCAATTCTGGCACGCGCCCTGCAATAACCCTGTCACTACCCAGTTTCGGGGACCTTGGTACAGGCAGGCCGAGAATCCCCTCTTTAACACCCGGGGCGCTTGATGCGGATCGCGTCGCGCCCCACACCCGTTTCGGGAACCTCGGTACAGGCAGGCCGGGGATTCCCTCTTTAACACCGAAGCCTTTGGCTTCACCCCGTTTTGGGAGCCCTGGTACAGGCAGGCCGGGAACTCCCTTCTTTACACCCGGGGCTTATGAGGTAACGCGCCCATAGCCCCAGCCCGTTTTGGGAACCTTGGTACAGGCAGGCCGGGGATTCCCTCTTTTATTGCTCCTGGAGATGGATCTCTACCCGCCAGCGTCCATCGGCCTTCTCTCCCGACCACTCCCCGCGCAACGGCCGAGCCGCCACCAGGTTCAGCAGCAAGCCGCCATCGGTCTTGCGTACGCGCCAGTTCACATCCTTGTCATTGACCTTCAACTGGCCGCCCTGGGCCTTGCCAAGCGCATCGAACAGCAGCGCCACGGTGCCGTCGATATGCTCGCCGTGCAGCTTGGGTTCGCTGTTGAACCACACCACCAGGCCATCGGCGGCGGGCTCTACCTGCTGTAGCTCAACCGGGTCTGGCGTGGTCAGCCGGCCGATCATCAGGCCTACCATCAAGCCGACAATCGCCAACGAGCCTAAAACCCGTGGCAATAGCTTCGGCCTGGGGTCTTCTTCAGGGGTAGAATGCAGCGCATCTTTGCCTTCGGAGCCGTGCATGTTTCACGTCATCCTTTTTCAACCAGAAATTCCGCCGAATACCGGCAACGTTATCAGGCTGTGCGCCAACAGTGGCTGCCACCTGCATTTGATCGAGCCCTTGGGTTTCGACATGGACGACAAGCGCCTGCGCCGCGCCGGGCTGGACTACCACGAGTACGCCACCCTGCAACGCCACGCCGACCTTGCCAGCTGCCTGGAAAGCCTGAACCACCCACGGTTGTTCGCGTTTACCACCAAGGGTTCGCGGCCGTTCCATGATGCCAGCTTTGCCGAAGGCGACGCCTTCCTGTTCGGCCCGGAAAGCCGCGGCCTGCCGGCAGACGTGCTGGACGCCCTGCCAGACGGCCACCGCCTGCGCCTGCCGATGCGCGAAGGCTGCCGCAGCCTGAACCTGTCCAATACCGTGGCCGTCGCGGTTTACGAAGGTTGGCGGCAACTGGGGTTCAAGTAACACTGCATAACGAATGTGGGAGCGGGGGGGGGGGCGNNTTGCTCGCGAAAGCGGAGTGCCAGTCAACGAAGATATCGACTGAAGTACCGCATTCGCGAGCAAGCCCGCTCCCACATTGGATCGGCGTCGTTGCTCAGAACAGCTTACTGAACCGTTGGCGAGCCTTCCTGTTGCATGCGCTGCAGCTCTTGCGCATACAGGGCATCGAAGTTCACCGGGGCCAGCATCAGCGCCGGGAACGAGCCACGGGTGACCAGGCTGTCCAGGGTCTCACGGGCATACGGGAACAGAATGTTCGGGCAAAACGCGCCCAGGGTGTGACTCATGGACGCTTCGTCCAGGCCCTGGATCAGGAAGATACCGGCCTGTTGCACTTCAGCAATGAAGGCCACTTCTTCGCCGTTCTTGACGGTGACCGACAGGGTCAGCACGACCTCGTGGAAGTCACCTTCCAGTGCCTTCTGACGGGTGTTCAGGTCCAGCGCAACGCTCGGGGTCCATTCCTGACGGAAGATGGCCGGGCTTTTCGGCGCTTCGAACGACAAGTCACGTACGTAAATACGCTGCAGGGAAAATTGTGGGCCTTGAGCTTCTTCTGCTGCCGCTTCGGTGTTCTGTTGGTCAGTCATCGCAGATCCTTCGTGATCTTGGGGTCTTTTAGGGGTTAGGAGTCAGACGTGAAGCAGCGCATCCAGTTTACCGGCGCGCTCGAGTGCGAACAGGTCATCGCAACCACCGACATGCTTGTCACCGATCCAGATCTGCGGCACGGACGTGCGTCCCGCTTTCTTGGTCATCTCGGCGCGCACCTGGGGCTTGCCATCAACCTTGATCTCTTCGAAGACAACGCCCTTTTTCACAAGCAGGGCCTTGGCCCGCATGCAATAAGGGCAATAATCGCTGGAATAAACGACAACCTGGCTCATATCACTTCACCAGCGGCAGGTTATCGCCACGCCAGCTGGAAATACCACCCGACAGTTTGGCGGCGTTGAAGCCGGTTTTCAGCATCTCGCGGGCGTGGGTGCCGGAGTGCTGGCCCTGGGCGTCGACCAGGATAATGGTCTTGGCCTTGTGCTTTTCCAGCTCGGCCAGGCGCGAAATCAGTTTGTCCTGGGGAATGTTCAGCGCGCCGACAATGTGACCGGCGGCGAAATCCTTGGCGGGACGAATGTCCACCACTACGGCCTCATCCTTGTTGACCAGGGCGGTCAGCTCGGACGTGCTGAGGCTGCGGCCACCGCGGCTCAATTCGTGAGCGATCAGCAGCGCCAGCAGTACGACGAACGCACCAGCGAGCAAATAGTGGGTAGTGGCAAATGCAATCAGGTGATCAACCATCAAGGAGGTTCCAGGGCGTTAAAATGGCGGTAAGTATACACAGCCGTCATGGTCGGCCAACCCCCGTAAAGCGGTGACGTGGTCGGAACTTCGCTTTAAACTGCCACTCCCTTTTCTATTCCCTTCATTCATTACCGCCGCGAGAGGATCTATGACTACTACGCCTAAACCTTTGGTCCTGATAATTCTCGATGGCTTCGGACACAGTGAAAGCCACCACGACAACGCCGTGTACTCGGCCAGCAAGCCAGTACTGGACCGTCTGAGCGCTACCGTTCCGAACGGCCTGATCTCGGGCTCGGGCATGGATGTTGGCCTGCCGGACGGCCAAATGGGCAACTCGGAAGTCGGCCATATGAATCTCGGTGCCGGACGAGTGGTCTATCAAGACTTCACCCGCGTGACCAAAGCGATCCGCGACGGTGAGTTTTTCGAGAACCCAAACATCTGCGCGGCAGTGGATAAAGCGGTCAAGGCCGGCAAGGCCGTGCACTTCATGGGCCTGCTATCGGACGGCGGCGTCCACAGCCACCAGGACCACCTGATCGCCATGGCCGAACTGGCCTTCAAGCGCGGCGCCGAGAAGATCTACCTGCACGCGTTCCTCGACGGCCGCGACACCCCGCCGAAAAGTGCCCAGTCCTCCATCGAACTGCTGGATGAAACCTTCAAGACCCTCGGCAAAGGCCGCATCGCCAGCCTGGTTGGCCGCTACTTCGCCATGGACCGCGACAACCGCTGGGACCGCGTGGCACAGGCCTACAACCTGATCGTCGACGGCCAGGCCGAATTCAACGCCGCCACCGCCCAGGAAGGCCTGGAAGCCGCCTACGCCCGTGGCGAGAGTGACGAGTTCGTCAAGGCCACCACCATCGGCGAACCGGTCAAGGTCGAAGATGGCGACGCCGTGGTGTTCATGAACTTCCGCGCCGACCGTGCCCGCGAGTTGAGCCACGTATTCGTCGATGCCGGCTTCAAGGACTTCGAGCGCGCCCGCCAGCCGAAAGTCGAATTCGTGATGCTGACCCAATACGCCGCCAACATCCCGGCCCCGTCGGCATTCGCCCCGGGCAGCCTGGAAAACGTGCTGGGGGATTACCTGGCGAAAAACGGCAAGACCCAACTGCGCATTGCCGAAACCGAGAAATACGCCCACGTGACCTTCTTCTTCTCCGGCGGTCGTGAAGAACCGTTCCCGGGTGAAGAACGCATCCTGATCCCGTCGCCGAAAGTCGCCACCTACGACCTGCAGCCGGAGATGAGTGCCCCGGAAGTCACGGACAAGATCGTCGACGCCATCGAACACCAGCGCTACGACGTGATCGTGGTCAACTACGCCAACGGTGACATGGTGGGCCACAGCGGCAACCTGGAAGCGGCGGTAAAAGCCGTGGAATGCCTGGACCTGTGCGTCGGCCGCATCGTCGACGCCCTGGACAAGGTGGGCGGCGAAGCGCTGATCACCGCTGACCACGGCAACTGCGAGCAAATGTCCGACGAATCCACCGGTCAGGCCCACACCGCCCACACCACCGAGCCGGTGCCATTCATCTACGTCGGCAACCGTGACTTTAAAGTACGTGATGGCGGCGTGCTGGCCGACGTGGCACCGACCATGTTGATGCTGATGGGGCTGGAGAAGCCGAAAGAGATGACTGGCACTTCGATTCTGGTCTGACACAGTTCAGGGGTTGCTCAAAACAGGCAGCCCGTCAATAATGGACTCGAGCGCGAAACCAGTTGCCTCCAGCGGCGATAACTGGCGTAGGAACCCCGCAGATGGCTGGATATCCGCGTAGGGTGAGACCTCCACACCCCTGCTTGAGGGTGTGTATATGAATATCAAGCAAGCACTACTTAGGGCAGTTCGAAAGAGCTGCCCTTTTCTTTGGGCGTCACAAAAGCTCGTAACGCTTGTAGAGCAACTCACCATGACGATGCTTGTTCAAGGCCTTGGCGTCTGTCTGCATGAAGTTCCACAGCACATTGCCAGCCTGAATATTGACCACCACCAGCATCTGCCTCCTGGATTCATAAGCCCCAATGAATGCTAAACGAGCGGAGCAATCGCTATAAGCAACACGCCATATTTCCAGAGGCCCCGTCAATGTGTCCAAGGCGAACCTGACATAACGCTCTCTGGCGTCCTGCCGCTTTTCAACAATGTGCTGCAGACAGCTACGCCTGATCGCTATTTGCCCCAAAGGCGAGGCAACTTCCACTTCCGAACAGCTCGAATGGGCAATGCCAAAATGCATTGCGACTATATCGATGGCCGCTTCGACGTCATTGCCGGCGGCCACTTCCTCAAGTGGACGCGCTCGCAAGGCCCGATCCAGACTACGAAGATCGGGAAGCCCATAATCAAGCCACGTATGCTGGCCTTTTGACTCGTGAATACAAGGCATTACTGACTATGCCGACCGTCGGATTAACAGGGCCGAAGAGTCTATTCCGAGCGCAAATGCACCGTCAGGGTGGAGCATTTCAAGGCATTTCGCGAAGCACACAAAACAACTGCAGAAGCACGACACGACGCTCTCAACCGCTCGTCGCCTTCAAAGGGCTATGGGACTTGCCCACAATTGCTTGCAGAATGCGGCCACTGGGCACCTAACTTGCCTGCCAAGCCGAATTGGGCGTTTTTTTTGCAGCGCTTGGCGGGCATACTAGGCCGTCCCTTTCCCTGGTGTCGCCCGCCTCTATGCTTCGCGCCTTGATTACCCTTGCTCTTGTCTGCCTGCTCCAACCGGCGTTTGCCGATGAGCGCGCACAAACCCAACAACAGTTGGACGCTACGCGTCAGGACATTACCGAGCTGAAGAAGCTGCTCGGCAAGCTCCAGGAAGAGAAGTCCGGCGTGCAGAAAGACCTGCGCGGCACGGAAACCGAGATGGGCAAGCTGGAGAAGCAGGTCCAGGAGCTGCAAAAAGAACTAAAGAAGAGCGAGTCGGAACTGGAGCGACTCGACGCTGAGAAAAAAAAACTCCAGAGCGCCCGCGTTGAACAGCAACGCCTGATCGCGATCCAGGCCCGCGCCGCTTACCAGAACGGCCGCCAGGAATACCTCAAGCTGCTGCTCAACCAGCAGAACCCGGAAAAGTTCGCCCGCACCCTTACCTATTACGACTACCTGAGCAAGGCCCGCCTGGAGCAACTGAAAAGCTTCAACGAGACCCTGCGCCAGTTGGCCAACGTCGAGCAGGAAATCGCCAACCAGCAGTCGCAGCTGCTCGACCAGAAAACCGCCCTCGACAGCCAGCGCGACGAACTGGACAAGGTCCGCAAGGAGCGCCAGCAGGCGCTGGCCAAGCTGAATGACGACGTGAAGGCCCGTGACGCCAAGCTCCAGGCCCGCGAGCAAGACCAGGCCGACCTGGGCAAAGTCCTGAAAACCATCGAGGAAACCCTGGCGCGCCAGGCCCGTGAGGCAGAGCAGGCGCGGCAAAAAGCGCTGCTGGCCCAGCAGGAAGCCGAAAAAAAGCGCGAGCGTG
>NZ_JACARK010000260.1:0-12161 GCF_013386655.1 Pseudomonas sp. K5002
GAGCCAGGTTTCCAGCGAGCGAATCTGATGGGACACCGCCGTCGGCGTGACCGACAACTCCTGGGCGGCGGCCTTGAAGCTCAACAGGCGCGAGGCCGATTCAAAGGCGCGCAGGGCGGTCAGGGGCAGCGAAGCAAACATGTGTGGCTCCATGGATGAATTCAGTTCATCCAAAACAACTATTGCTCATTTGTGAGGGTGGCCGCTCGGCTCTAGATTTAAGCGCAACAGGGGCAGCCATTCAGGTTGCCTGAGTCTAGCGTGTGAAGGCCTACAGATGAAAAAAATGCTTGCGATCCATTCCAGTCCCCGCGGCGAACGTTCCCACTCCCGGCGCCTTGCCGAGGTGTTCCTGGCCGCCTGGCACACCGCCAATCCCGACGCGCAACTGACCCGCCGCGAAGTGGGCCGGGCGTCTATCCCCCACGTCAGCGAAGCGTTCATTGCCGCCAGCTTCCACCCGGAGCCGCAGGCGATGCCGTTGTCCATGCACGCCGATTTGCAACTGAGCAATGAGCTGGTAGCCGAGCTCGTCGAGCACGAACTGCTGGTGATTTCCGTACCGATGTACAACTTCGGGATTCCCAGCGGCCTCAAGGCCTGGATCGACCAGATCGTGCGCATGGGCCATACCGTGGACATCACCCAGGACAGCCAGGGTATCGCCCAGTACCAGCCGTTATTGTTGGGCAAAAAGGCCTTGATCATCACCAGTCGCGGCGGCAGCGGCTTTGGCCCGGGCGGGGAAAACGAGGCGATGAACCACGCCGATCCGCACCTGCGGACCGCGTTGGGGTTCATCGGTATTGAAGACGTCACGGTGATCGCCGCAGAAGGCGAAGAGTCCGACCCGAGCGTTTTCCGCCGTTCCTGCGATGCAGTCGAAGGGCAACTGCGCGACCTGGCCGGGAGCTTCTGAAGTGTCGTGGCTTTTCCTGCTGATCGCCGCCGGCTTTGAGGTGACCTTCGCCATGGGCATGAAGTACGCCGATGGTTTCACCCGGCTGTGGCCATCGCTGGTCACCGTCATCGCGGCCGTGGGCGGGATCTACTTCCTGACCCTGGCCATGCGTGAGTTGCCGGTGAGCGTGGCCTACCCGATCTGGACCGCCATCGGCTCACTGGGCACGGTGTTTCTCGGTTTCGCGTTGCTGGGGGAGAGCCTGACGCTGATCAAGCTGGTGTCGGTGGGCTTGATCGTCGCCGGTGTGGTGGGGCTCAAGTAGCTTCCTGCGCGCTGACATTGCTGCGAACCGGCGTCGTCCAGCGCTCCGACAAAATCACCCCGCCCAGGGTCAGCAAGCCGCCCACCAGGTGATACATCGCCAGCTGCTCTTTCAACACCACTGCGGCAATCAACGCGGTGATCAGCGGCAGCAGGTTGAAAAACAGCGTGGTGCGGCTTGGGCCGAGGGTCTTCACCGAATGCATCCAGGCCAGCGGCGCGAGCATCGAGGCCAGCAGGCAGGCGTACAGCACCAGCGGGATATTCGACCAGCCAAGGCCGGCCTTGTCGGAGAGCAGGAACAGCGGAAACAACACCACCACCGCCACCAGCACCTGCAGGTACAGCAACACCAGTGGCGGCAAGCGCAGCTGCCATTTTTTCAGCAGGGTGCTGTAGACCGCGTAGGCGAGGGTGGCCACCAGCATCATCGCGTCACCCATATTCAGCCCGTGTTGCAGCAGGGCGCTGAGACTACCGGCGGAAACCACCACTACCACGCCGGCAAACGACAGCACGGCACCGGTCAGGGCGCCGAAGGTCAGGCGCTGGCCAAGGCTGATGATTGCGGCGGTGAGAGCCATCAGTGGCATCAGCGAGAGGATAATGCCCATGTTGGTGGCCGAGGTCAGGTTCGCGGCGTAATACGCCAGGCTCTGGTACACCGCCATGCCCAGCACGCCGAGGATGAAGATCTTGCCCAGGTTGGGACGAATCAGCGGCCAGTTGGCGATGACGGGTTTGAGCATGAACGGGGTAAACAGCAGGCCGGCCAGCAGCCAGCGGTAAAAACCGATCTCGGCAGGGAAAATCGTCCCCACCGCGAGTTTGTTGACCACGGTATTGCCGGCCCAGATAAAAATGGCCAGTAACGGATAAGCGTATTGCATCGAAAAGAACCAGTTGCGTCTATGAGCGGTGATTATCCTTTGTCTGGATCGAAGCCTATACTTCGATCCAGCCATCCGACCTTTGTATCCAGACAACATGCTCAAGAAGTACATCAACCTTCCCGATTTTGACCAGTTGCCGGCCCCGGTGTATTTCCGTTATTCGGAATTCGAGGCTGACACCCATGCCAGTGCGCACCAGCATGCCTGGGGTTCCCTGGACTACTCGGCCCGTGGCGTGATGCGCTTTGAAGTGGCCGGCAGTCGCTTTATGTCGCCGCCGCAATATGCGGTATGGATCCCACCCAACACCCAGCACAGTTCCTACAACGCCCAGGCGATCGTCTACCGCTCGGTATATCTGGCGCCCGCCTTGTGCGAGCAATTGCCGGCGCAGCCGTGCACCCTGACCATCAGCGATATCCTCAAGGCGATCCTCAGTGATTTCGCCGAGCGTGATGTCAACATTCCCGAGAACGAAGCCGACGTGCGCCTGGCCCAGGTGCTGGTAGACCAACTCAGGCAGGCGCCGGTGCACGATTGTTTCCTGCCGTATGCCAGCCATCCCGGGTTGCTCAGTGTGCTGGAGGGCATGCAGGCCGACCCTGGCGATAACCGCGCGCTGGCCCAGTGGGCGCAGCAGGTGCATGTCAGTGAGCGCACCCTGGCGCGGCTATTTGTGCGTGAGCTTGGGATGAGCTTCGGCGAATGGCGCCAACGCCTGCGGTTCCTGGCGTCGATCGAGGCGCTGGACAGCGCGCGCAGTGTCCAGGAAGTTGCGTTTGACCTGGGCTACAGCACGGCCTCGGCGTTTATCGCGATGTTCCAGCGCCAGGCCGGCTGCACGCCGGAGCAGTATCGCCGGACCCATATACGCGGCAGGAAGGTGTAACAGGGTTTGACTACACTGCTGGGGAGGCCGTGCCCCTCGGCACGGTAACAGGGAGAAAACTCCATGAAGATGCTGCGTATTCCGCTGTTGATGATGAGCCTGCTGCTGTGTTCCCAAGGCTTTGCCGCGACTGCCGCACAGACGGCTCAGCAACAAAAAATGACCACCTGCAACGCCGAAGCCAAGACCAGTGGCAAGACCGGTGATGATCGCAAGGCGTTCATGAGCAACTGCCTCAAGGCGGCCCCGGCGGCCAACGACGCCAAGACCCTGACCCCACAGCAACAGAAGATGAAAGATTGCAACGCCACCGCGAAAACCCAGGCGCTGACCGGCGATGCGCGTAAAACCTTTATGAGCACCTGCCTGAAGAAATAATGATGCAGAACTCTGTGGGCGCTGGCTTGCCTAAGATTGCGACCTGACAGTCGATGCCTTTGTTGGCTGACCCACCGCCATCGCAGGCAAGCCAGCTCCCACATCGGACCGCGTTTAGACTTCTCGCTTGATTCACCCAACGCTGGCAGACTGCCCATCCTTTAACGCCGTTCGTTTTGAGGCTGTATGCCAACGTTTTCTCAGCGTCACGTGTTGTTGTTGGTCAGTTGCGTGCTGATTTTTGGCGGGCTGCTGCTGGTTTTGCCATTGAAGTTGCTGCCGAGCCTGCTGGCCGGGCTGCTGGTGTATGAGCTGGTCAACATGCTCACCCCGCAGTTGCAGCGGTTGATCGAAGGCCGGCGTGCGCGCTGGTTGGCGGTAGCCTTGCTGGGAACCTTGATCGTCAGCATCCTGACCCTGATCTTCGCCGGGGCCATCAGCTTCCTGCTGCACGAAGCGGAAAACCCCGGGGCCTCCCTGGATAAGTTCATGGGCGTGGTCGATCGTGCCCGCGGCCAGTTGCCGCCGTTCCTCGACGCCTACCTGCCGGCCAGCGCCGCCGAGTTCCGCGTGGCCATCGGCGAATGGCTGAGCAAACACCTCAGCGAACTGCAACTGGTGGGCAAAGACGCCGCGCACATGTTCGTGACCTTGTTGATCGGCATGGTGCTGGGGGCGATCATCGCCCTGCAACGGGTGCCGGACCTGACCAAGCGCAAACCCCTGGCGGCAGCGCTGTTTGATCGCCTGCACCTGCTGGTCCAGGCCTTTCGCAACATCGTTTTCGCGCAGATCAAGATCGCCGCGCTGAACACCGCATTCACCGCGATCTTCCTCGCGGTGGTGCTGCCGTTGTGCGGGATCCACCTGCCGCTGACCAAGACCCTGATCGTGCTGACGTTCCTGCTGGGCCTGCTGCCGGTGATCGGCAACCTGATGTCCAACACCCTGATCACCATCGTGGCCTTGTCGCTGTCGATCTGGGTGGCGGTGGCGGCGTTGGGCTACCTGATCGTGATCCACAAGGTCGAGTACTTCCTCAACGCGCGGATTGTCGGTGGGCAGATCAGTGCCAAGTCGTGGGAATTGTTGTTGGCGATGCTGGTGTTCGAAGCCGCGTTCGGCCTGCCGGGGGTGGTGGCGGGGCCGATTTATTATGCGTACTTGAAGAGTGAGTTGAAGCTGGCGGGGATGGTTTAGGCATTGATGTTGCCTGGACTGGCCCCTTCGCGAGCAAGCCCGCTCCCACATTTGACCGAGTTCCAACTTTGGAATGCAGCCGAATGTGGGAGCGGGCTTGCTCGCGAAGGGCGCGCCACGGTTTCAGCTAAAACTCAGTAGCCGTAGCGCTTGCTGGCCTCAATCGCCAGACCACTGCCAATACTGCCAAAGATGTTCCCTTCCACATGCTGCGCATTCGGCAGCATCGCCGAGATGCTGTGGCGCAGCGCCGGAATCCCGCTGGAACCCCCGGTAAAGAACACCGTGTCCACCTGGGCCACGTCCACCGAGGCGTCGTTGAGCAGTTGCGTCACCGCATTGCGCACCCGCTCCAGCAAGCCATCGATGGCCGACTCGAACAACGCCCGGCTCAATTCCACGCTCAACCCCGGCTCGACCCGGTCCAGCAGCACATGGCGGCTGTCCTGTTGGGTCAGCTGGATCTTGGTTTCTTCCACTTCCATCGCCAGCCAGTGCCCGGCGCGCTGCTCGATCAGGTTGAACAGGCGGTCGATGCCACCCGTGTCCTCGATGTCGTAGCGCATGCTGCCCAGCGCCAGCTTGGATTTCTGCGAGTACACCGAGTTGATGGTGTGCCAGGTCGCCAGGTTCATGTGGTGGCTGGTGGGCATATAAGCGCCGCTCTTCATGCGGCTGCCGTAGCCGAACAGCGGCATCATGCCGGCCAGCGAGAGCTGCTTGTCGAAGTCGGTACCGCCGATGTGCACACCGCCGGTGGCGAGGATGTCGTCGTGGCGGTTGTCGATCTGGCGGCGCTCGGGCGACAGGCGCACCAGGGAGAAGTCGGAGGTACCCCCGCCGATGTCGACAATCAGCACCAGCTCTTCTTTCTCGATGGTGGACTCGTAGTCGAAGGCCGCGGCAATCGGTTCGTACTGGAACGAGATGTCCTTGAAGCCGATCTTGCGGGCCACGTCCACCAGGGTGTTCTCGGCTTCCTGGTCGGCCATCGGGTCGTCGTCGACGAAAAATACCGGACGGCCCAGCACCACTTCGTCGAACTCACGCCCGGCGGTGGTCTCGGCGCGGCTCTTGAGTTGGCCGATAAACAGCGCCAGCAGGTCGGTGAACGGCATGGCCGTGCCCAATACACTGGTGTCGTGCTTGATCAGCTTGGAACCCAGCAGGCTCTTGAGCGAGCGCATCAGCCGGCCTTCGTAGTTTTCCAGGTATTCGTGCAGGGCCAGGCGACCGTACACCGGGCGGCGCTCTTCGAAGTTGAAGAACACCACCGACGGCAGCGTGATCTTGTCGTCCTCCAGCGCGATAAGCGTTTCCATGCCGGGACGAATCCAGCCGACGGTGGAGTTGGACGTGCCGAAGTCGATACCGCAGGCACGGGCTGGGGATGGGTTTTTCATGTCAATCGGGTTCCGGTTGAAAAACGGCCGCGCAGTGTATGCCACCCGCGTGCAGATGCGTAGGCCGACTATCCGCTAAATACAACGCACTTGTTACCTTGAAAGCCCGGCCTTTGCCCCCAAATCCTCCCCATACGGTTGGTGGCTGCAGGATTCTGCCCGCAGCGCCGATAAACTTCTGACGCACCCTTCGGTCACAAGATTGAGATCGGTCAATCCAGACGCCGCAAACAGGCGCATGCTGTGACGCTGGCAGTGCGATATCGATAATGGATGGTGATGCCCCCGATGGACTTCAAAGACTATTACAAGATTCTCGGTGTAGAACCCACCGCTGACGACAAGGCGATCAAGGCCGCCTATCGCAAGCTGGCGCGCAAATATCACCCGGACGTGAGCAAGGAAAAGGACGCTGAAGCCAAGTTCAAGGACGCGTCCGAAGCCTATGAAGCGCTGAAAAGTGCCGACAAGCGCGCCGAATACGACGATCTGCGCAAATACGGCCAGCATGGCCAGCCGTTCCAGGGCCCGCCAGGCTGGCAGAGCCGTGGTGGCTATGGCGGCGGTGGCCAGGACACCGGCGACTTCTCGGACTTCTTCAGCTCGATCTTCGGTTCGCGCGGCAATGGTTTTGGTGGTGCCCAGGGCCGCAGTGCCGGGCGTCGAGGGCAAGATGTGGAAATGGAACTGCCGGTCTTCCTCGAAGAGACCCTGTCCAACGAGTCCAAGCAGGTCAACTTCCAGGTGCCGCAATACAACGCGGCCGGCCAGCACGTCAGCAACACCACCAAGAGCCTGAACGTGAAGATCCCGGCCGGTGTGGCCGACGGCGAGCGCATCCGCCTCAAGGGCCAGGGCGCGCCGGGGATTGGCGGTGGTGCCAATGGTGATCTGTACTTGATCATCAAGTTCGCGCCACACCCTAAATTCGATGTGGAAGGTGAGAACCTGATCATCACCCTGCCACTGGCCCCGTGGGAGCTGGCGTTGGGCACGGAAGTGGCGGTGCCGACCCTCACCGGCAAGATCAACCTCAAGGTGCCGGCCGGCAGCCAGAACGGCCAGCGCATGCGCGCCAAGGGCCATGGCTTGTTGAACAAGGCCGGGCAGCGCGGTTACCTGTTTGTGCAACTCAAGGCGGTGATGCCGAAAAACACCGACGACGAGGTCAAGGCGTTGTGGCAGGAACTGGCACAAAAAGCCGCCTTCGATCCAAGAGAATCATGGAGTAGCTAACGATGAGCAGTCCCCGTTTGGTTCAAGTGAACATGGCAGAATTCTGTGAGGCCACCGACCTGTCGGTGGCCTACGTGATCGAAATCGTCGAGCACGGCATCGTTGAACCGGTGGGGACCAGTCCCGAGTCCTGGCGCTTCACCGATTATGAACTGGCCTTGGCCAAGCGCGCCTCGGCGCTGCAAAAGGACCTGGAGCTGGAATGGGAAGGCGTCGCCCTGGCGCTCGACCTGCTGGAGGAAGTCCAGCAACTGCGGGCCGAGAACCAGATGCTCAAGCAACGGCTGGGGCGGTTGGTGCAAACGCCCTGAATCCATCAGGTGATGCTGCAGCGCGCCTTGCACGGCACCCAGTCGCGCAGGGTCAGCGAGCGAATCAGTTGCGCCTCGTCCACGGCCAGTTGCAGTTGCACATTTTCAGCCTGGGTTGCGTAGGCCTCATCACTGAGGGCGCCCGCATCGTGTTCCTCGGATAACGCATTCAAGCGCACGTCATGGGGCTCCCTCAGGACTCTGAACTCATCGTCATAATGGTTGCGAATAAAGGCCTGCCAGAATTCGCGGCCCAGCAGCGACTGTACGAGCTTCTTGGAGTTGTCCAGTTTTTCTATTGTGATGGCGGCATTATTCAGGATCTGCGGCGCTACCTGTCCCGTTGCGAGGTAGCGGGCATCGTTGGGCTGACCGGGCAGGCCGAGGCGGCGGGCCAGGCCCATGCGATAGGCCAGGCGAATTTCAATATCTTCCAGTTTTTCCAGGGCGGCGACTTTTTGTTCAGGGGTCATGGTCGACGTGCGAATCATGCCTTCTCGAACCCGAATGTCTGCGCTGGCTAATTTTTCCACCTCGTCCAGGCGAAAAAGACCTTTGGCCAACGTGTAGAGTGCCGGTCCCGCCTCGCCATCGGCGGCATAGCGCGTGGCTTGCCACGTCAGCACCTTGGTCTCCATGTCACTGAACACCAGGGCCGACCGATCGCCGCAGCGCGGGTCACCCGCCAGGTTGAACAGCTCTTCCCGCAAGCCATCGTCCCGGGCCGCATAGAGCAATTGCCACAGGCGCGATTGCAGGTCGGTATAGCGGCTGCGGTACTCCGCCGATTCTTTGAGGTTGTCGAGGATGTCGAGGAAGATCTGCGAACCGGGTTTCTCGGCAATCGACTCCCACAGGCTGCGTCGTACGTCGATTTCCTCGGGTGACAGACCATCCATCCAGTGCTGGTATGCCGGCTCCGGTGTGTCGTCCACGATCTGTTCTTGAGGCGCGTGAACCTCGACTGTAGCGGGCTGTGGCGCCCGATAACGCATCGCGCCGGGCTGCCGGCCCGCTGC
The DNA here is from genome assembly GCF_013386655.1 of Pseudomonas sp. K5002. Lineage (NCBI taxonomy): Bacteria > Pseudomonadati > Pseudomonadota > Gammaproteobacteria > Pseudomonadales > Pseudomonadaceae > Pseudomonas > Pseudomonas sp. K5002. The sequence continues at coordinate 8,555 of NZ_JACARK010000260.1, forward strand.
TGCCTCGCGGTGGAGCAAGGTTGCATTGCTCCAATACTCGACCAACTGCCTGCGGGCTTCGGTGCTCAGCGGGTTGCCGTCGATAAAGGTGACGTTGTTGACGTAGATGAATGCCTCGGCCTCCTCGGGCAGCGGGTTGACCAGGGACTCGGGCAACTGCGTGATGCGGTTCTGCGCCAGGTTAACGATGTCCAACGCCTGATGTGGCCCCAAGCCCTGCGGCCACTCGGTGATCCCGGTGTTTTTCAAATTCACCCTACGCAGGTTCGGCAGGGTTGCGAAGTTGGGGGTACGCGCCAGGGGGTTGCGGCTCAGATTGATGATCTTGAGTGAGGTGAGCCCCTCCAGCAGATCCACGTCGGCCTCGCTCAGGGAAAGTTGGTTGCTCCTGAGGTCCAGGCGGGTAAGCCGAGTCATCCGGGCAACGCTGGGCGGGATTGAACGCAACTCTCCGTACGACAGGTCGAGCCAACGGGTGTGACTGAAGTGGCCGAGAAACTCATCCAGGCCGTATACGGATTGCATGTCCTGAAGCTTGATTGACCCAACGTGGCTGAAATCTGCTTCCAGCGCAGGCAAGTCGCCGACTCTCAAGCCGAGTGCTTCAAGGGTGTAGCCGGCGGGAGAACCATCTTGGGCCAGCACTTTGGGAGTCATGCGCCGCCAGCACGCCTTGAGGTCTCGAGCGAATTGCTGGCGATGGTTGGCATCCCCTGCACGCAGGTTTTCGCTGTCGGCAGCCACCAGGAACCGTTGTGTGGCCCAGGCGTTCAGTTGGGTGCTCAAGGTTTGCCACTCGCCTTCCAGGCGCGTCAGTTCAGCCGGCGCCCCGTCGCCTGCGTGCAATACGAATTGCTCGTTTTCCTCCTCGCTGTAGCCGGGAAACAGGTCCCTTATCCGCCGCATTTCGTCGGTGTGGCTCAAGGGTACTTCGAAGGCGCCAGGCTGGCCGCCGTTGCGCCAGCCCGGGCGAGTTTGTGCCAGGCGAGCGATGTACGCCCGCATCTGCTGATTGGCTTGTGGGGTGAATGGGTTGTCACGCAGGCGGGTCATGCGGTTGAGACGGATGCTGGCTTCCACTTTTTCGGGGGCTGGGTTGAGCAGGCTGTCGGGCACCGCGCTCAGGTGATTGCCGGACAGGTCGACTTCTCTCAGCTCCGGCAGTTCCAGCAGGCCTGCGGGCCACTGATTGATCCGGGTGTCACGCAGCTCCAGCTTTCGCAGTCGTAGCAGCGGGCTGAAATCCGGCAGGGTGCCCAAGGGGTTGTCGTTCAGGCACAGTTCTTCCAGGCGGCTCAGGCCGGCCAGTTGGCCGGCGCTGATTTCGCTCAGGCGGATGGCATTTTTCGACAGGTCCAGGTGCGTCAGCGCCTTTATGGCCGTGATTGCTTCGGGCAGTTCGGTCAGCGTGTGGCGTCCGATACCGCCGACTTGTTTGAGGGTCAAACGTTTCAGATTGGGGAAGTTGCCAAGGAACTGCCCGGGGCCGTCGCTGAAGCTCACGTAGTCGAGAACCAACTCCTCGACATGGCCAAAATCGGCGTTGAGTTTGGGCAGGTTCACCTGGGCGCTGATTTCCAGTCGGCGCCCGGTGTAGGCCCCGGCACGATCCACGGTCTGTCGGCGCCAGCAATCTCTCAACGCATCGGCCACTGACTGCTCCCGGCCTCCCGGGTTTACCTCAAATGGACGCCGGCTCGTATCTTCTCGGGCACTGCGATTCACCCAGTCCTTGAGTGCGCGTTTGAGGGCGGCGTATTGGTCTTCCCGGCGCGTCAACTCAGTGCGCGCATCGCTCCCGAGGGTCTCGATGAAGGCTGTGGCCTGCTCGTCGCTGAACCCCGGATACAGCTTGCGCACCCGCGTATGGGTGCTGCGCAATTGAGTGAGTTTGTGCAGCGGGGAGCCGCCCCGCAGGCGCAGGTCTCCTGCCAAGGGTTTGCGCAGCAGCGGGTATTCCAGCAGCACCGAGCGCAGCTCGTCCCGGGCCAATGGCGTTTGTCGCACCCGCTGCTTCAGGGTGCCGGCGTCCCGTGCGGCTTCGCCAAGTGCTCGACGCTGGCCCTGTTCAAGGCGTGCCAGAACGGCGCCATACAGGTCGGTGGCGCCGAACGCTCCGTCGTCACCCATCGCCAGCACCAACGGCAGTGCGTCGGCCTCTGGGCCGACGGCGTCGATCAGTGGCCCCTGTTCGCTGCACAAGCGGATTTCCACCCGCAGGCTCGGGTCCCAACCCGGCAAGCTGGGCAGGGTATGCAGGGCCAAGCGCAGGCTGTCCTGGCTCTGCAGGGTGTCGAGGAACAAGCCTTCATAGGCCCGCGCAATGCGCACTTGCTGCTGGCTTTCGCGCGCCAGGGCGGTGAGCCTTGGTGACAACTGCTGATGGCCACTCAGCGCAGTTAAATCCGCGTCCGTGGCGGTTTCCAGCAACTGCCTGGCAACCTCCGCCGGCAGGCCGGAAAACCTGTCCATGAGCTGCTGTACCGGGGGCGAGCGGTTCAGGTTATGGGCGCGATAATCCGCGTCGAACAGCGAGGTCCGACTGTCCCGGGCGGCCTGGGCAACTTCCCGGCGCCACAGCATCGTCTGTTCGTCCAGCACCCGGGGAGTCGGGTCGAGGACCGCCGGATAGGTCAAGCCTCGGTGCGCCACCACGCGCTCGGTGATCGCCGGGTCGGCCAGCGCATAATCCAGCGGGTCGTCACTGCCCATCTTCTCGATAAACGTCTCGATCCGCTGATGGATGCCAAAGCGCGCCAGGCTGTCGCTCAACAGGGCGGGCGGCGGTTGCAGGTCCACATGCAGTTGGCGCAGTTGATCGGCGCGAGTGCCACTGGCCAGGCGTGCCTGTTCCAGTTGTGCGTCGCTCAAGCCCCGGGTGCGACAACCCAGGCGGCGCATCAGCGCCGGGCCGTCCCAGGTCAGTGGTTCTTCGCCTTCATGCAGCCAGGCACCTGCGCCGTTATGCGCCACCTGCGGGGCATAAGCGTCGGAGCGTGTGGGGTGTTGTATGCGATAGGTGTCGCCGTCGGGCTCGGGTTTGACGGCATACAGTTGATCGTCGAGGGGCAGCAGCGGCTGCTGGTCGTGGCTGTGCAAGCCCAGGTCATCAAACGTGGCGTCCTTGGGCAATACGACGGGGCTGCGATAAGGCGTAAGGTCCGGCTTCCATAGCCGTAGCTCGCCACCTGGCAAACGAACCGGCTTGAGCCCTTGTACCAACGCGGGTGTAGGCGGTGCAGCGAGCTTTTGCAGGCCTTTCCCCGCGCCGGCCAGCAGCGCCATGGCGGCCAGGTTTTGGGCGACGTCGAACCAGTGCGCCTTGGCCGTATCACGGTCGCCTTCGCCCCAGTCGATCACACCTTCGAAGGTTTCGTAGAGCAATTGGCCCGCCATGGCGGCCAGCATGATTTCGCCGAGCACCGGGACGAACGCCAGTCCCAGGCCGAGCACAGTAGCGCCGGCCTCCAGCCAACGGGCGATTTTTTGCGCGCGCACCCGGGCGTCGACATCGGCGGTGGGCACTGCCTGGTCGCGCGCATCGCCGAGGGCCTTGTCGCGGCCATGCTCAAACAGGTTGGCCCACAGGTCGACGTTGTCAGCCCAC